>CAZIDC010000057.1:0-3115 GCA_964537885.1 uncultured Syntrophaceae bacterium
CGAAGTCAGCCGAGAGGATGGAAGGAGAGATCTTATAATTTTTTTCATTTTTCATCGGGCCTTTTTCCTTGGGCATGGGTCATCCCTTTTTTCTCAACCGCGCCGCGAAGAAGCCATCCAGGCGGTAATCTTTCCAGTGGATGATCATTTGAGGATAAGTTCGGAAATATCCCTTTTCATCGATCAAAAGATTCCATGGTTTGGGGACTCTCCCCAGCAAATTTTCGAGTTTGAAGTCTTTATGCTTTTTCAAAAAGATTTCGACCACTTCATCGTTTTCTTCTCGAGTCATCGTACAGGTACTATAGACCAAAATTCCCCCCGGTTTCAAGCGCGAACGAACATTTTCGAGCAGGGCCATCTGCAAAGGGCTCCGGCGCAGGGGATCATCGGGCTTGAGCCGCCACTTGGCTTCGGGGTGGCGGTGAAGGATTCCCAGGCCGGTGCAGGGAGCGTCGATTAGAATCCGGTCAAAAATCATTTCCGGAGGAAAGGGAAGGGGTCTGGAAGCATCGCCCCGGTAAGCTTTTATGATCGATAGCCCCATTCGCCGGGAATTTTCCTTGATGAGGTCAAGCTTTGGACCATGGAGGTCCACGGCCATAATCTCCCCCCGGTCTTCCATGAGCTGGGCCATGTGGGTGGATTTTCCCCCCGGGGCGGCGCAGACATCGAGAATTCTCTCGCCGGCTTGAGGGTCTAAAAGGTGAGGGATGAGTTGCGAGGCCTCATCCTGGACGAAATAAAGCCCTTCATGGAACAGGGCGTCTTGAGCCGGAGGGAAGCTTTCGGCGAAGATAAGGCCCTCGGGGGCAAAGGGAGTGCGGTGAAGTTCAACGCCCGATACTTCTAATTTTTTTTGCAGGGCTTCTCGGGAGGTCTTCAGGGTATTGACCCGCACGGTAAATGGCGGCCGGCGGTTGTTGGCCAGACAAATCTTGCGGGCGATTTCCAGCCCGAACTCTTTGGCCCATCGCTCGACCATCCATCCGGGATGGGAGAGGGCCTGGGTCAAGGAAGCTATGGGATCTTGCTCGAAAGAGGGAAGGTCTTCACTGTTTTTCTCCCGGGCAATCGATCTGAGGATGGCGTTGGTAAACCCCGCTATCTTTTCGTTCTTGAAGATGGTTTTGGCTAACTGCACACATTCATTAATGGCCGCAGAAACCGGCACCCGGTTCATGAACAGAATCTGGTAAGCCCCCATCCTGAGGAGATTGAACAACCTAAGGTCGATTTTTTTATCCGGCAATTTGGCGAGCCGATGAATGAAAAAGTCCAGACGTCCCCTCCAGCGGAGGGTTCCCAGGACCAACTCCAGGATGAAGGCCCGGTCCAAGGGTCTTAAATGAGGGTTTTGGACAAAGGTTTGGTCGATGAGAAGATCGGCGAAGGACCCCGATTTTTCGATCTGCTGGAGGAGGCTCCAGGCCAGCCGACGCACCTCATCAAAAGCGAGCGTTCTTTCTGTATCCATTCCCGGATTAACCCCCCAGCAGCTCACCAATTTTTAGCGGATAACCCCGGAGAAATTCGGCTACCCCCATCCGCGGTCGATTTTCCAACTGGACCTCGCGAACCCGCAAACACCCGCGGGCGGTGGCAATGGTTAGATCCTTTTCAGAAACCTGAGCTACTGTTCCCGGTTTTCCCCTGATTTCTTCTTCCACTTCCTCCACGGGGCAGGGACGAAAAATCTTCAGATTCCGGCCCCCCCAGCGAGTGAAAGCCCCGGGCCAGGGGTCGAAGGCTCGGAGCCGGTTGAAAAGTTCCCTCGCCGGCATGTTCCAGTCGATTCGCCCGTCTTCTTTGGCAATCTTAGGAGCATACGTGGCTCGAGAATGATCCTGCGCCCGGGGTGCAATGGTTTCCCGTTCCAAACCATCGAGGGTTTTCAGGAGAAGAGTTGCGCCCATAATGGCCAGCCGGTCATGGAGAACCCCGGCGGTATCTTCCGGAGCGATGGGGGTTTCCTCGGTCAGCAGAATGGGGCCGGTATCCAGGCCGGAGTCCATGAGCATCGTGGCCACTCCGGTCCTTTGCTCGCCTTTGAGGATGGCCCAGGGAATGGGCGCCGCCCCGCGGTATTGCGGGAGGAGGGAAGCATGGACGTTCACGCATCCCCGGGGCGGGATTGAGAGAACAGAGGAAGAAAGGATCTGGCCATAGGCGACGACCACGATAAGATCCGGATGAAAAGACCTCAGGATTTCAAGCGCGGCTGGATCGCGGAGCTTTTCCGGCTGAAAGACAGGAATATTCTTCTTGGCCGCCAGAAATTTAACGGGGGATGAAGCAAGCCTTCGACCCCGGCCTTTGGGCCGGTCGGGTTGGGTGACGA
Organism: uncultured Syntrophaceae bacterium; assembly: GCA_964537885.1. GTDB lineage: Bacteria > Desulfobacterota > SM23-61 > SM23-61 > SM23-61 > CAZIDC01. The sequence continues at coordinate 2,342 of CAZIDC010000057.1, forward strand.
CAGCGGCGACTTTATGGCGGGAGGTCAGGATGGCTTCGAGAGAGAGACAAGCAAATTCAGCGGTTCCCAGAAAGAGAACTTTCAAAGTTTCTTTCCTTCTTTAAATTCCTTCTGTATTTTTCGCTTGACCAGGCTCCTCTTCAACCGGCTGAGGCGGTCGATGAAAAGGATTCCGTCGAGATGGTCGATTTCGTGCTGCAAAGCGATGGAGAGCAGGTTCTCCCCGGAGATCTCCACCGTTTCTCCTTCGAGGTTCTGGCAGCGGACGACGACTTTTTTCTTGCGCTTCACTTCCTCGCAGTAATCGGGAATACTTAAACATCCCTCTTCCCAGGTACAATCTCCCTCTGCGGAAACGATTTCCGGGTTGATCAGCACCTTCAGGTCCTTGGGCTGGTCTGCGGGAGTTACGTCGAGGATGATCAAGCGGAAGGGTTGCCCTACTTGAGTAGCGGCCAATCCAACGCCGGGTGCGGCGTACATGGTTTCGGCCATATCCCGGGCCAGTTGTCGAATGGCCTGATCAATCTTTAGAATGGGGTTGGCTTTTTTCTTTAGATTCGGGTCCGGATATTTAAGGATTTCAATAATAGCCATAGAAAAAAAGTGTCAGTGTCAGAAAAAAGCCCTCAAGCCATCAGCTAACACTCTTGGTTTCAGTAACTTGATTGTATAGGAAATTACTTTTTGGATACGGATATGCACAGATTATCATGATACTAAAAAGAAAAATAATTATCTGTGGTAATCTGCGTAAATCTGCGTCCCATCTAA
>CAZIDC010000057.1:3215-10735 GCA_964537885.1 uncultured Syntrophaceae bacterium
ATTCCTTATAACATATTCACCGGGTCCACATCAACGGTCAATTTGACTCCGGCGATGGACATTTTTCCCTCGGCCTTTTCCAGAACCTTCTCGGCAAAACGGTGAAGGATGGACCATCTCTTCCCTTTGAGGAGGATCTGGAAGCGGTATTTTCCCCTGAGTCTACCCAGGGGAGCCATGCTTGGGCCGAGCACTTCCACTTTCCCTTGAAAACTTTCTTCGGCCCGCAATAATCCAGAGATCAATTGCTCCATCATCCTGGAATACTTGAGGACGCGGGCCTCCACATTTCCTTCCATCCGGAAGTTGATCAGCCGGGCAAAAGGAGGATAGGACATTTCCTGGCGGAATTTGGCTTCCTGCTGGTAAAAAGAGTAAAAGTCGTGGGCTTTGGCAAAATGGATGCTGTAATGGTTGGGGTTGTAGGTCTGGACGATGACTTTCCCGGGTCTTTCGCCTCTTCCGGCCCGGCCGGCCACCTGAGTTAGAAGCTGAAAAGTTCGTTCCCCGGCCCGAAAATCCGGAAGATTCAAAGACAGGTCGGCAGCCAGAACACCTACGAGAGTAACCCGCGGGAGGTTATGGCCCTTGGTGATCATCTGGGTCCCGATCAAGAGGTTAACTTCGCCCCGGCGCACTTGGTTCAGGATTTTTTGGTGCGAGGCCCTGCGGGTCGTGGTATCGCGATCCATGCGGGCGACTTTTACCCCGGGGAATTTTATTTTAACTTGTTCCTCGAGCCGCTGGGTGCCCAGCCCGAAAAGCATCAGGCGGATGGAGGCACATTCCGGGCAGCGCGCCAGCGCGGGAAGGGAATACCCGCAATAATGGCAGCGGAAGATTTTGTCGGCGAGGTGATAGATGAGGGAGACACTGCAGTTGGGGCACTTGTAGACAAAACCGCATTCGTCGCAGAGGGCGAAGGTGGAAAAACCCCTGCGGTTGAGAAAAAGGAGGGCCTGCTCGCCGCGGGCGGCATTTTGCCGCAAGGCTTCTTCCAGGGTCCGGGAAAAAAAGACTCGTTCTTTTCCTTCTCCCTGTTCCTGGCGCATGTCCAAAACCTGGATTTCTGGCAGAGGCCGGTTATCGATACGCGAAGGGAGAGAGAGGTAGCGAATTTTATTGCCGAGGGTATTGTAGTAGGATTCCATGGAAGGAGTGGCTGAACCGAGCACCACCACGGCATCTTCCATCTTTCCCCGCACCAGAGCAAGGTCCCGGGCGTTGTAACGAACTTTTTCTTCTTGTTTGTAAGAGGGATCATGTTCTTCGTCGACAATGAGAATTCCCAGGTTATTTAAGGGGGCGAAGATTGCCGAGCGGGCGCCGATTACCAGTTTGGCCAACCCTTTTTTAATTCTTCGCCATTCATCGTACCGTTCCCCTGTTGCCAGCCCGCTGTGCAGGATGGCCATGGGGTAATGGATCCGGGAGCGGAAATAAGCCACTAATTGGGCGGTGAGAGCAATCTCCGGAACCAAAAGAAGACCTTGGCCACCCTGGGCGATGGCGTCTTCCATCACCCGCAGATAGACTTCCGTTTTGCCGCTCCCCGTGACTCCGTGGAGGAGGAAGGGGGAAAACTTTTTTTGGCGGATCGCCCGGCCAATATCGTCGATTACTTTTTTTTGATTTTCGGTCAAAAGCGCAGGGGGCCCGTCGATCCAATCTTCGAGCCCGATCCAAGACGGTTGCCGGTATTCTTCTTTTTGGATCATTTCCACCAACTGGTTTTTTTTGAATCTGGACAGGATGGATGCGGCCTTTTCATATTTTTCTTTAAATTCCCGGAGGGGAAGTTCCCCGGCCTGGCGGATGAACTCGAGTGCTTCCTGTTGCTGGGGAGAAAGCAAAGCTTCATCTTTTTTATTAATAAATTTAATGAAACTTATTGTTCTGGGTACAGTTTTTTGAATAAATAAAGAGTCACTTTTCTGGATGTACCCCTCTCCCAGCAGTTTTTCAATCGAAAGTTGGGAGGAGGTAATAATTTTTCCGGGAAGAACTTTTAAAAGAGGGGTTTCCCCTTCCCGCTGCTTTATCGCTTGTAAAACCTTCATCTCCGCCGAGGAAGGGGAAAGATCTTTTAAAAACTGGTGGCCTTTTTCGGTAAGAGTATAAGCTTCCCTCTGGCGAAGGCGGAACCCGGCGGGAAGCGCGGTTTTGAGGACCTCTCCAATCGGCTGAAGGTAATATTGGGCAACCCATTCCAGGAAAGACAAAAGCTTTTCTGGGATAAGAGGTTCTTCATCCAGAACCCGCCGGATGGGGAGGACCTTTCTGCCCAGAGGAATGTCCTGGGAAGGACCGAGGACAAAGCCGGCGAGGAACCTCCGCCCGAAGGGAACCCAAACCCTTTTGCCCGGGGTGGCTGCCGCCCGCATTTCATCCGGGACTTCGTAAGTAAAAGTCTTGCGCACCGGCAAACCCACGGCAACTTTTATAAAACTTTTCTTTTCGGCCATATTTTTAAAAAAGGGGTCAAGGATTCGAGGGTTCAAAGGGCTTAACTTGAATCTGGCATGGGGAAACGGATCAAGAAAGTGGCTCCGACCCCCGGATGGTTGACGATCTCGATCTCTCCTTGATGCTGGGTAATAATCTTATGAGCGATCGCCAGGCCCAGGCCTGTCCCTTCCTGTTTGGTTGAAAAGAAGGGGTTGAAGATATTATCCAGGATTTCTAATGGAATTCCACCGCCCGTATCGCTCACCTCTACTTGAAGGACGCCCCGTTCCCCCAGTTGCTGGAAAGAGCTTTTGATCACAAGAAATCCATCCTTCCCCATGGCTTGAACGGCATTAACCAGGAGATTGAGAAAAACCTGCTTCAACTGTTGCGGATCGCAAAAGAGAGGCGGGAGATTCGTGGCGAACTGTTTCACCACGGAGATGTTCCGATCCTGGAATTCGCCGTCGAGGATGGAAAGAGTTTCTTCGATAATACGGTTGATATCATGACGGCCCGAGGGAATGGAGGCGGCCTTGGAAAACTCCAGGGTTTCATTGAGAATGGATTCCAGCCTTTTGACTTCTTTGAGGACAATTCGGATATATTTTTTTTCCGGGGAATTCTCCTGGAAGGAGCGTTCGAGTCTGCGGGCAAATCCGCCAATGGAAACCAGAGGGTTCTTGATTTCATGGGTTATGGAGGCCACCACCTCCCCCAGAGCCGCCAGCTTTTCGGATTGAATCAGGCGGTTCTGCGTCTGCAGAAGCTGCGTGTTCATTTCTTGCAGGTTGCCGTAAAGCCGGGAGTTTTCAATGGCCAGAGCGGCCTGATTGGCCAAGAGAGTAAGGAAGCCGATGGCCGCCGAGGTAATGGGCTGTTCCGTGAATAAGTTGTCAACGGCGATGACCCCAATGGCCTTGCCCTTGGCCAAAAGAGGAACAGAAGCAAAAGCCCGGCTGCCCAAGCGCTTGAGGATTTCGAGGTTGATTCCTGGGTGAGAAAAAGCCTCTTCGATGTTGAAAGACCTTCTTTCGTGGAGCGTTTTGACCAGAATCGAGCGCGGCTCATTCAGGGGGATGGACACCTGCCGAATCTGTACGTCATAGGGAGTGATCTCCAATTCTTTCGGTATCGTCCAATCCGGCGAGAAAGGGGAGTGTTCCTCGACCTTTTTGCGCCATTGGCTGGCTTCTTCCCGGGTTCTGGCCCCTACGCCCATCATTCCTTTGAGCGCGTTTTCTTTTTCGTCAACCAGGAAAAGGGCTGCCCGGTCGAACCCTAAGCGACTCCCCAGGGTTACCGAAAAGAGGATGATGCGCAAAAGCTGATCCAGTTTTATGGTTGTCAACATGGAGCGGGAGACTTCGTAAAGGAGCGAGAGTTCCTGCACCATCCGTTCTTTATCCCTGGCCAAAAGCTCGGTTCGCTGAAGAATAATGGCATTCTCGATGGCAATCGCAATCTGGGAGGCCATGGTGGAGAGGAGGTTTTTGTCTTCTTCGTCGAAGATTTTTCCCTGTTGGTTTTCCCGCTGCAAGCTGAAAAGAGCCAAGGTTCCGATCGTCTTGGACTGGAAGATCAGGGGGACGCAGACAACCGAAGCCAGGTCTTTGGGAAATCCTTGAAGGGATAAAGCCGAAGACCCCGGGTCGTGAATAAGAACGGGCTCTCCTTGCAAAGCCACCATGCCGGCAACTCCCTCCCCCGGGGACAAAGGTTTGAGGGATCCTTCGTCGTCCTCTCTTTCCTCCAGGTTATAGGAGGATACCACTTTCAGCAAAGATTTTTCTTCGTCGAGGAGGCGCAGGACGCTGCCGTCCGCTTGGAGGATTTTAGCGCTGCTCAGAGTGATGCGGTTCAAAAGCTCCCCCAGATCCGAAGTGGACCCGAGGGCCATCCCGATGGCGTGAAGAGTGCTGAGTTCGGCGATCCGCTTTTTGGCCTGCAAAGAGACCTGGGCTCCGCGAATGGTTCCGGCTAACTGACGGCAAATAACCGGCAGAAGAAAGCTTTCTTCGGCGGAGAGTTGTCTGGGCTTTTCATCGAAGAGAGCGAGAACCCCGAAAAGAAAAATGTCATCGACAATGGGAAAGGAGGCCAGAAATTGGAAAGAAGATAAACTTTCAGGAAGGGAGGGAGCCCACAGAGAAAACTGCAGGGCATCGGTCAAAATTATTGGGACCTTTTTCTGGGCGCAAACGCCTAAAGGGCCTTCATCCGCAGCATAGCTCAACCCCGGCGAAAAGGCGGGGTGGGTTCTGTTAAAATATTTCAAGGATAATCGGGCTTGCTGGGCATCCCAGATAAAAAGGGCGGAGAAGGGCACAGCAAAGGTCGTGGCTAACATGTCGACCAAGTTCATCAGCCGGCGTTCGACATCCACGGAGGCGTTGGCAAGTTCTATGATCCTGGATAAAATTTCGCGGGGCTTCATCGTTTGGCTAAGGTCTGTTTTTTCTTCGCCAAAGTATCACGATAAACTTTCAGGTACGTTTTGGCGGATTGGACCCAGGAAAAGTCAGCGGCCATCCCCTGGATCATCAGTTTCTCCCAAAGGGAACGGTTGGGGTAGACCTGGAGGCACCGTTTGATTGTTTCCAGGAGACAGGAGGCGGAATAATCCTTGAATTTAAAGCCGTTGCCCTTTTGGCTGAAGGGGTCGAAATCTTCGATGGTGTCATCCAGGCCCCCCGTCGCCCGAACCACGGGTACCGTTCCGTATCGCAAGCTGTAAATCTGATTCAAGCCGCAAGGTTCATAGCGCGAGGGCATGAGAAATATGTCCGATCCAGCCTCGATCTTATGGGCCAGGGCGTTATCAAAGGCGAATTTCATGCCAATTTGCTTTGGGTATTTCTGACGAAAATTCTCGAGGAGCAGATGGTATCCTACTTCCCCCGTTCCCAGGAGGATAAATTGCAGACCTAAGTCCATCATGTCTTTGATCGTGGCCGCGATGAGGTCGAAGCCTTTGTGCTCTACCAGGCGAGAAATGACCCCGATCAGAGGGATATCATCCCGGATGGTCAGGTCGAATATCCGCTGCAAATCGGATTTGCACTCTCTTTTCCCGCTCAAGTCCGATGGGCTGTATTTTTTGCGGATAAAGGGGTCCGACTCCGGGGACCATTCCCCGTAGTCCACCCCGTTCAGGATCCCGTAAAGGTCTTCGTGACGATCCCGCAGCACCCCGTCTAAGCCAAACCCCATCTCCGGCGTCTGAATTTCTTCCATGTATTTCCGGCTGACTGTATTCACGGCATCGGCGAAGACAATGCCCCCTTTGAGAAAGTTGAGCTTACCATAGAACTCCAGAGCCTGAGGGGTGAAAAGCTCCCACCCCAGATGGGTCATCGGCATATCATAATGCCAGAAAAGACCCTGGTATCCGATATTGTGGATGGTAAAGAGGGAAGCGGCCTCGGCCAGGGAAGAAGAACGGTAGAGGGTTTTCAGGTACACGGGGGTCAACCCCGTCTGCCAGTCGTTACAATGAATGATGTCCGGTTGCAGATGAAAGGCCAAAGCGGCCTCCAGGATGGAGCGCGAAAAAAAGGTAAAACGCTCGGCGTTGTCTTCGAAGTCGCCGCTCGGGGTTCCGTAAAGCTGCTCGCGGTCATAATAATCGTCCTTCCGGATCAGGAGGACCTTAAAATTGGGCGCCCGATCGGCCGAATAAACCCCGGCGGATTCCATCCTCTGACTGATGGGAACATGGAGGGTGATCCCGGTGGGGTTCAGATGGAAGCGTTTTTCATCCACTACCCGATATTTGGGCAGGATCAGGGTGACTTCATGGCCCATTTGAGCGAAGGCTTTGGGTAAGGCTCCCGATACGTCGGCCAACCCACCGGTTTTGGCGAAAGGAACCGCCTCCGGAGACGCAAAAATTATTTTCATCTTTCTCCTCCTCCGGCGGCCAATTCCCTGAGGAACTTGGCGGCCTCTTCGGGCGGGGTGGGATTGATGAAGAATCCGGACCCCCATTCAAATCCGGCAAACTTGGTAAGTTTGGGAATGATCTCGAAATGCCAGTGGTAGTATTCCAGGCTCCTTTCGTTAAAGGGAGTGGTATGCAGGGTAAAATTGTAGGGGGGGAAATTTAAGGCTTTCTCCAACCGCTTCAGGGTTTCCTGAAAGATCAAACTTAGGGACTGAATCTCATAGACCTGGCATTCTTCAAAGAAGGATTTGTGGCGCTTGGGCAGGATCCAGGATTCAAAGGGAGAGAAAGAGGCGAAGGGATTGATGACGATAAACTCCGCATTTTCCAGAATAACCCGCTCCCCCTGCTGAGTTTCCTGGCGGACGATGTCGCAGAAGATGCAGCGTTCTTTATAACGAAAATAATCCATGGCCCCGGCCATCTCTTCCATGACTAAGTGGGGCACGATGGGAAGAGCGATCAACTGGGAATGGGTATGCTCCAGGGTAGCCCCGGCAGCCTCCCCATGATTCTTGAAGAGCATGGCATACCGAAGACGGGTGTCTTTTCTCAGGTCGAGCATCCGGTCGCGGTAAGCCCAGAGAACATCCTCAAATTGTTTCGGCGAAAGGGAGGAGAGGGTTTCTTCATGCCGGGGAGTTTCGATAATCACCTCATGGGCCCCGATCCCGCTCATCTTATCGTAAAGTCCAACGCCTTCCCGGTTGACGTCCCCTTCCACTCGCAGAGCCGGAAATTTATTGGGAACCACCCGCAGGCTCCATCCCGGCCCATTCCGCTGATCTCCATCATGCCGGAAAGCCAGAATTTCCGGCGGTGTTTTATCCTCATTGCCCGGGCAAAAAGGGCAAAAACCGGCTTTCATCTGTTTTTTAGGAACCTCGAAATCAGAGGGTCTTCTCCCTCTTTCGGTTGAAATGATCACCCAACGTCCGGTGACCGGGTCCTTGCGCAATTCCGACATTCAATCCTCCTTTTACAAACCAAAAAATTTCATTATGGGATACAGGTTCACCCTGTCAGCGGTTTACGATCTAACAGGAGAAACGCAGATTTTCAGGATATTAAAAATGGGTCATCTCCAAATTAGTTGAGGGCCAAAGAGCCGGTATATTCCAAATGC
>CAZIDC010000058.1:0-10724 GCA_964537885.1 uncultured Syntrophaceae bacterium
TTTTTTTACGGAGTTGGCTATGCATCTAACGGATTGTTTCATGCCCCTCGTCGCCTATGTCGCCTATTTCCAGAAAACGGCGGCCACCCAGCAACCTTCCTATGATCAGGTAAAAGCGGATATCCTGCGCCTCCTCAGCCAGAGTGAGGGGTGGGTTAAAAAAGGAGCTTTTACCCAGGAGGATTATGATGCGGCCCGCTTTGCGCTTTGCGCCTGGGTGGATGAGGCCATTTTAAACTCTTCCTGGAGCCAGAAGAATCAGTGGCAGAGAGAGCAACTCCAGCGCCTTTATTATCAGACCACGGACGCGGGTGAAGAATTTTTTGAGCGATTGAATACTCTGTCCTTCCAGCAGAGGGATGTCCGGGAAGTTTATTATCTTTGCCTGGCCATGGGGTTTGTGGGGCGTTATTGCAACAAGGGAGATGAAACTCTCCTGGAACAGTTGAAGACCTCCAATCTAAAACTTTTGATGGGCAGTTCGGTCGGGATTCCCTCGCTGGAGAACGCCGAACTTTTTCCGGAGGCCAATCCCAAAGATACCGCCGGGAGGGTTGCCCCCCAACGAAAATTGGGCCTTCCACTCTTTACCCTGCTTTGCTTGGGAGGGCCGGTCTTCGTTTTCGGGCTGCTGTTCTTTATTTACCGTTTCGCCCTGAACGGGATGGCGGAAAATCTTCTAAAATAGGTGCCGCATATGAAAGAAACCCTGCTGAAGTTTTTCAAAATTTTTCTGATCATCGCCGCGGTCCTCATCGTACTCCTGCTCATCTTTGGGCTGGTTTTGAGGATGGAATGGCCCTGGTGGGTGGGACTGTTCTTGGTTTTGGTCCTCCTCGGGCTGGGGATCGGCCTTCTTTTCCTGCGCAAGATCTGGCTGAGAAGGCGGGAGCAGCTTTTCGTCCAGCAGGTCATCGAGCAAGATGAATCGCAGCTGAAAAATCTCGCCGCCAAAGAAAAAGACGAGATGAAAGAACTGCAGGAGCGCTGGAAAGAGGCCATTGAGGCCTTGCGGAAGTCCCATCTGCGCAAACAGGGGAACCCGCTCTATGTCCTCCCGTGGTATTTGGTCATGGGGGAAAGCGGCTCGGGGAAGACGACCTCCATCAACAGCGCGCATCTTTCTTCTCCCTTTGTCGAAGTGCGCCGCACAGCGGGAATTTCGGGCACAAGAAATTGTGATTGGTGGTTTTTTGAACAGGCCATCCTGCTCGACACCGCCGGGAGATATGCCATTCCGGTCGATGAAGGCCGGGACAAGGAGGAATGGCAAAAGTTTTTGCAGCTCCTGGTGAAGTACAGGAAAAAAGAGCCCCTTCATGGCCTTATCGTAACCATCGCCGCGGACAAGTTAATGCAGTCTGCGCCGGAGCCCTTGGAACAGGATGGAAAGAATATCCGGCGGCGCATTGATGAGTTGATGCGGGTTTTGGGGGCCAAGTTCCCCGTTTATATCCTGGTAACCAAGTGTGACTTGGTTCAGGGAATGATCCAGTTCTGCGATCAACTCCCGGAAAAGTCCCTCGATCAACCCCTGGGTTATATCAACCAGGAGTTAGCGACGGATGTGGCCGCCTTCCAGGATCGGGCCTTCCATAGCATCGGGGAGCGCCTCAGAAATCTCAGGATCCAACTTTTGCATGGTCTTGCCCCCAAGAAAATTGATCCCGGCCTTCTCCTTTTCCCTGAAGAATTTGAAAACCTGAAACGAGGCCTGGAACCATTCATGAGGGCGGCTTTTCAGGAAAATCCCTACCAGGAGACACCGATTCTCCGGGGTTTATTTTTCAGCAGCGGGCGTCAGGAAGGCAGCCCTTATTCCCATTTCTTGAGGGCTTTAGGCCTGATCGCCGAGAAGGAGGTCTTACCCGGAACCAGTAAGGGGTTATTTCTTCATGACTTCTTCTCCAAGATCCTCCCCAAAGATCGAGGAATCTTTACCCCGACCCGGCGAGCTCTGGAATGGCGCACCCTTACCCGGAATCTGGGTTTGGCTTCCTGGGTTGTTTTAGGGGTGGCGGTTTGCGGTCTTTTAAGCTTCTCCTTTGTCTATAACCTGAATCTTTTAAGGGAGGTCTCGCAGAACGCCAAGCTTCCGTCCTTGCAGGGAGAAATTTTAGCCGACTTAGACAGCATGGACCGTTACCGCCAGGCAATCCTCAACCTGGAGACGCAAAAAAGAAAGTGGTGGATTCCCCGGATGGGGTTGGATATCAGTGATAATATTGAGATCGGACTCAAGAATAAATACTGCAACCAGTTCCAAAGCCGTTTTCTGGACCCCTTTGACCAGCAGATGGCCGGGGTTATGGCCCAATTTACCCCTTCCACCCCCGACGATATCATCGGAGAATATATCGCCCATCTGATCCGGCGCATACATTTAGTCAAGGCGCGTCTCGGAGGGGAGAATTTTGAGGCGCTCCAGAAGAAACCTCAACCCTCGGCCATCTTCCTCCAGTCCAAGGCTGATCCGGGGATCGAACCCGAAGTGCGCAAGAAATTTAGCCCCCTTTACCTTTACTATCTGATCTGGCGGCTGGATTCGGCCGCAATCACGAAAGAGATGAATCCCCTGCAGGTTCGGTTAAAACACCTGCTGGCCTTGAAAGGATCGAACCTCCGCTGGCTTGTATTTTGGGTCGATAAGCAGAGTGCTTTGCCCTCCGTAACTCGCAAAGATTTCTGGGGAGGAAGCGCGGACACCCCGGACGAAAAGACCATCCCGCCGGCTTTTACCCGGAAAGGGAGGGAGCTCATCGATTCTTTCGCCAAGGAAATGGAATCAGCCCTGCCGGAACCGGCGGCTCTGGGAAAGCCCAAGGCCGAGTTTGAGCAATGGTACCGGAACGCCTGTTTCGAGACCTGGCAAAATTTTGCAGCGACCTTTCCCAGGGGGATTGAACGGCTAAAAGGCATAAAGGAATGGCAATACATGGCAGGGCAAATGGCCACCGAAAAGAGCCCTTATTTTGCTTTGTTGAATAAAATGTCCTGGGAACTCGAGCCTCTCGTTAAGGGAGAGAACTTGCCCTCCTGGCTTTCCCTCGTTTACCAATATCAAGCGGCCAAAGCCCAAGGAGCCGCGGAAGGATTATTGAAGGACAAAGGGATGGGAGCAAAGCTAATCCAGGAAGGAAAGAAAATCGTCGCGGCCGGGAAAAAGGCCGGGAAAGATACCGAAGACCTCGAAGCCAAGATGGCGGCTGCCAAGGCCGTTAAGGAATACCAGACTGCCCTGAACGCCATCACCCCGGCCTCTACTTCCCGCAATCAGGCCTATCAGATGGCTTCCCAGGCCTACAGTGAGGACCCGGCCACAAGCAAGTCTCCCCTCTTTACCGCCCATGGGGCCATGGCCCGATTCAAAAGCGCCCTGAAGGCTAGGCCAGGGGATGAGATGTTCTGGAAACTATTCTCCGGACCGTTGGACTATTTATGGACGTTTGTGCGCGCGGAAGCTTCTTGTTACCTGCAAAGCCAGTGGGAAGAGAAGGTGCTGGCTGAGACTCAAGGGATAGAAGGCCCGCAGGCGCAGCAGGCTCTATTAGGACCGGAGGGCTTGGCCTGGAAATTTATAAAAGGACCGGCGGCCCCGTTTGTTACCCGGAGCCTGCAACGCGGATATTATCCAAAGGAAGCCCTGGGCGGAAAGATTCCCTTTGAAGCTTCCTTCCTCACCTATCTGGCCAAGGGGGCCCAGGCGACCACTCTGGCGAAAAAGAGTTACCCGGTTGCGATCGTCGGACTTCCTACTGCGGCCAACCCCGACGCCCGGGTAAAGCCCCACAGTACCCGTCTGGAAATGCAGTGTGCCGGTCAGGCGACAAGCCTGTTGAACCAGAATTTTCGCGTCAGCAAAACCTTCAGTTGGTCGCCCGATTCCTGCGGCGATGTCTCGCTGCAGATCGAAGTGGGAGACATTGTGCTTAAGAAGAAATATTCCGGTGATCAGGCCTTCCCCGAGTTCTTGCACGAATTTCGGACCGGCCAGCACACCTTCTATCCCAAAGATTTTCCCGACGAAAAAGCCGCCTTGGAGCGCATCGGCATCAAATATATCCTGGTGAATTACGAATTCAGCGGGCAGCAAGCGGTTCTTGGACAGGTGGGGTCGATCCCGCGACAGGCACCCCAGAAAATCGTAAAGTGTTGGGAAAAATAGAATCGAGCCGCAATTGGCAATGGGCCGCTTATGGCAAACATCCGGCGGCCAAGGACTATTTCAGGCTGGGCCAGTTAGGGCCGCTGGTGAGAGGTTTTTCCGATTGGGTTGAGAAGGGCTATCAGCTCTTAACCTCGAAGGCCCTCCCCCACCCGACTTTTTGCTCCTGGCGTTTTTGGGCCAGGGGGGGAGGAAAAGAAAGCATTGCTTGTGGGATCGTCCGGGAAAGCCATGATGGAGTCGGCCGGCCTTATCCCCTTTTGATTGTGGGAACCGGACCCCTCAAGGGGGGGAAGGATGAATGGGATCTTTTGCCCTTAGCCTGCGAAAAAATCTGGAATCAAATAGAATATTTAGCCTCAAAGTCCTATACGAGCACGAAGCAAATGGAAGATGAAGTAAACAGCCTTCCTTCCCCTTCTCCCGAATGGCCTAAATTTTGGCCGCGAAGGGAGGCCTTGAGCAAGAGGGGAACAGATCCCCCTTCGCCAGCATCCAACTGGGATGTCCAAACCCTGGCCAAGCGGGCTCTGAGTTTTAACGAGAAAAACGAGCTCTTTATTGTTCTGGATTCCGGACCGGGTTCCGACCCGTTCACCGAGGCCTGCTTCTGGCATGTGCTCTTCAAGGATAAGGTTCAGGCCCCTCCCAACGCCACCTTTATGGGGGGGACTCTGGAAAAAACCTATTTAGCGTTTTATAAAAGGGCCTTGCTGCCAGCGGATTTTTTGCAATTGTGGTCTGGATCTTCCATCGCCGAGGGGGAAAATGGATCTCTTGCTGCTGGGTAAAGAGCCGATTCGCGCGGACCAGCCTGCGGGGGCGGACGTCCGGTATGATCCGGCTTTCGAGGAGCTGCAGAATGAGATTGACAAGCTCTCCTCGCCCGCGGCGGCCGGCACCATGGATTGGGGTAAGGTCGTCAAGCTGGCCTCCGAAATTTTGGCCCAAAAATCCAAAGATCTCCTGGTGGCCAGCTATCTATCTGTGGGGTTGATTTACACCCGCCAAATCGAAGGGCTGACCATTGGTTTGAAGGTGTACCAGGAACTGCTGGAACAGTTTTGGGAAAACCTTTTTCCCCCGAAGGTGCGAATGAGGGCCCGGTTTGGGGCTCTGGAATGGTGGCGGGAAAAGACGGCAGCGGCCTTGGCCCCCTTCCAGGAGAATCCTATTTCTCCGGACAAGCTCAACCCGCTCAAGGAGTGCCTGGATAAAATCGATCAATTTTTACGCGCGCACCTTGAGCAGCCCCCTTCTCTCAGCCCCATCCGCGATATTTTGCGACCGGCGGCCCCCCTACCCGAGGAGCCGGCCCAACAGGAAAGACCCTCCCCGGCGCAACCGGAAGCGGCTGCAGAAGCGGCGCCGGCGGTGGTACCCCGGAAAGTCCCGGAGGCCGAGAAGGCCCCGGTTGCCGAAAAAATCTCATCCTCCGAAGATGCCCAGCGGGGTATAAATTTTAGCCTCCAAAAAATGCGGGAAGTGGCCGTTTTTCTTCGTGAGGAAGCCCTGGCTAATCCGCTGGCTTACCGCTTGATGAGAATGAGTGTCTGGTCGAGCATGGAAGCGCTTCCGCCAGCCACCAATGGCCGGACCCGGATTCCTCCCCCTCCCGCTCAGGTTAAAAAAACACTGGATGACCTTCGGAATAAAGGGCAACATGAGGCCCTGCTGAAAGCGGCGGAAGGGATGCTCGCCCAGTATATTTTCTGGATCGACCTGAACCGCTTTGTGGCGGAAACATTGATTCATCTGGGTGAGGCCTACCAGAGTGCGCAGGAGAGGGTCTGCCAGGAAACGGCCTTTTTGCTCCACCGGCTTGCGGGTCTGGAAGATTTAACCTTTTCCGACGGGACGCCCTTGGCCGATTCTTCGACCAAGCAGTGGCTAAAAGGGATCGCCCTTCGGGCGGGATCGGCACCCGCAGAAAATCTTCCCGCCGTCCCTGTCCCCGCCGGCCAGGATGAGGATCTGATGGCCAAGGAGACTGCCGAGGCGCAGGCCCTGGCCAAGCAGGGGAAGCTCCTGGAGGCTATCGAGCGGCTTCAGCAAAAAATAAGAAACAGCTTTTCCCAAAGGGAGCGGCTGCTCTGGCGTTTGGCCCTGTCCCAGATGGTCATGGCCAGTAAACAACCCAAGATTGTTCTTCCGCAATTGGAACAGATCCTCAAAGACATTGACCTTTACCGCTTAGAAGAGTACGATCCGGTTTTAGCCTTAAAAGGGCTCCGGCTGGTTTGGCTCGGGCTGGAAGGCCAGTCTGATGCGAAGTTGAAGGAAAAGGCCGCGGATACTTTGCAGCGCATCGCCAGGCTTGATCTTTGCGAAGTGATCCGCCTGGGAAAAGGTTAAGGAGGACAAATAAAAAGGAAAGGAGGGAATTATGGCTAAAGAGGCATCGGTTGCGCCCAAAGAAAGGGTGAACATCGTTTACCGTCCCGCCACCGGGGATGCCAAAGAGGAGGTGGAGCTTCCTCTCAAGTTATTGGTCCTGAGCGACTTTACCGGTCGCCCGGATGATCGACCCCTGGAGGAACGAGAGGAGCCGACCAACATCGACAAGGATAATTTTAACGAAGTCCTGAAGGCCCAGGGAATCAGCTTGAATCTCACCGTCCCCAACAAGCTTTCGGGAAGGCCCGACGACGACATGAGCGTCAAACTTAAAATCGAGTCCATCAAGGACTTCGGACCGGAGGCCGTTGTCGAGCAGGTCCCGGAATTGAAGCGCCTCCTGGAACTGAGGGAAGCCCTGAAATCTCTGAAGGGGCCGCTCAGCAACGTTCCGGAATTTCGCAAGAAGATCCAGGAACTGGTCAAAGATGAAAACGCCCGCAAACAGCTTCTAAAAGAAGTTGGCATTGAAGAATAAGGAGGGAAACGATGAGCAACGAAACCGAAAAATCCGTTGCGGCTGCAGGAAAAACTGTGGAACAGCCCTCCCTTTTAGAGGAGATTGTTCAGGCCACGAAGATCAAACCGACCGACGAGGCCTATGCCATCACCAAAAGAGGAGTCGAGGCTTTAATCTCTCAGCTTCTGGAACCCGGCAAGGAAGCCGTCAAGGTTTCCAAAGCGGCCTTGGATGAGATGCTCGCCGAGGTCGACAAGAAGCTCAGCCTCCAGGTGGATGCGATTCTGCACCATCCGGATTTTCACAAAATGGAGTCCACCTGGCGTTCCTTAAAGTTTCTCGTCGACCGGACCGACTTCAGGGAGAACATCAAGATCGAGGTGTTCAACGTGAACAAAGGGCAGCTTCTGGAAGATTTTGAAGACGCTCCGGAAGTGCCCAAATCCGGCCTTTATAAAACGGTTTATACCGCTGAATACGGCCAGTTCGGCGGCAAGCCCTACGCGGCCATCGTCGGCAATTATGAGCTGGGCGCCGGTCCGCAGGACATGAAACTTCTCCAGTATATGGCCAGCGTCGCCGCCATGGCCCACGCCCCCTTTATAACCGCGGCCAGCCCCAATTTTTTTGGCGTGGTGGATTTTAACACCCTTCCCCATCTCAAAGATATGAAGTCCGTCTTTGAAGGGCCCCAGTATACGAAATGGCAGTCCTTCCGGGAGACGGAAGACGCCCGTTATGTGGCCTTGACCCTCCCCCGGTTTCTCCTGCGCCTGCCCTATGGCCCGGACCAGCCGATCAAGGCCTTTAATTATCAGGAAGATGTCTCGGCCGGCCACGAAAACTATCTGTGGGGCAACTCCGCCTTTGCCTTTGCCTCCCGCCTCACGGACAGCTTTGCCAAATATCGGTGGTGCGCCAATATTATCGGTCCGGCTGGAGGGGGGGCGGTTGAAGACCTTCCCCTGCACCAGTTTGAAGCCATGGGCGCGATTCAGACCAAGATTCCCACGGAGGTTCTGGTATCGGAGCGAAGAGAGTTTGAACTGGCCGAAGAAGGTTTTATCTCCCTGACCATGCGCAAAGGGAGCGACAACGCCGCTTTCTTCTCGGCCAACTCAGCTCAAAAGCCCAAGTTCTTCGGCATCAGCAAGGCAGGGAAAGAAGCTGAACTCAATTACAAATTAGGGCTGCAACTGCCCTACATGATGATCATCGGCCGCCTGGCTCATTATTTGAAGGTGATTCAGAGGGAGAACATCGGGACGTGGAAAGAACGGGCCGATCTCGAAAGAGAGCTCAATGATTGGATTCGCCAATACGTGGCCGATCAGGAAAGTCCTTCCCCCGCGGTGCGCAGCCGCCGCCCCCTGCGTCAGGCGCAGGTTACGGTGGAGAACGTCGAGGGGGAACCCGGCTGGTATCGGGTGGGACTTAAAGTCAGGCCCCATTTCAAGTACATGGGCGCCTTCTTTACCCTGTCCCTGGTCGGGAAATTGGACAAGAAATAAATTGGCAGGATCACTTAGAACCTGAAGGTACCTAACTGGGTCGCGAGAGCTTTATCACTCGCCAACTATTAAAATCCTCCCTGCCCCCCCTTTAGTCCGCCTAAGGCGGAGGGGGTTGGGGGGATTTGAAAGGTATTCTCTAACTAATAAAAGGAGGATAATGCCATGCCGATGCCGTTTCATATGTCATTGAATGGAAATGTGCAGGGGAATATATCTCAGGGCGCTTGTGAGATGCAGGGTCGTGAAGATTCCATCCTCTGCCAGGCCTTGAACCATGAAATTTACATTCCCCGGGATCCTCAGAGTGGTCTACCCACTGGCAAAAGGGCCCATCAGCCTTTTACCGTGACCAAGGTTTATGATAAAACAAGCCCCAAGCTCTACCAGGCGCTTGTTACCGGCGAACGTATGTCCGATGTCACCTACAAGTTTTTCCGGATCAATCCTTCCGGGAACGAAGAGCATTATTTCACGATCAAATTGAAGGATGCCATCATCGTTTCCATAAAACCGTGGATCCCGAATGCCCTCGACCCCAGCCGGGAAAGTTTTACGCACATGGAGGACGTCTCTTTTACCTACAAAGAA
This sequence comes from uncultured Syntrophaceae bacterium, assembly GCA_964537885.1. GTDB lineage: Bacteria > Desulfobacterota > SM23-61 > SM23-61 > SM23-61 > CAZIDC01. Next base: position 9,125 of record CAZIDC010000058.1, read on the forward strand.
ATCGTCTGGACCTGGGAAATCGATGGCATTGAAGCCCAGGATTCATGGCTTGTGCCCAAATAAGAGCTGGCTTTCTATCCCCCCAAGAGCCTTCCAGCGAATGCCAAGCTGGGGGAAAGAGTCCCAGCTTGGAAGGAAGGGGAAGAACTATCCCCCACCGGTGGGGAAAATGGGCGGTAATAAAAGGGAGGGCCTATGCCGCTGCCGTTTCACATGTTTATAAAAGGCATAACCGAGAAAGCCTGCGAGATGAAGGGGCGGGAAGACAGCGTTCTCTGTCAGGAGATTAAATATAAAGTATCCAAGCCCCTTTCAGAAGCCGGGGAACGTACCCATAGCCCCCTGACCATTACCAAAGCCGTGGACCGCGCCTCCCCGCTTCTGTACAAAGCCTGTTGTTTAAATGAAATGTTGGAAGAAGCCATTTTTAAGTTTTATAGAATCAACCCAGCTGGGAACGAGGAACATTTCTATACGATTAAGTTAGCAAACGCCAATGTTGTGTCGGTTGAAAAATGGATGCCGAATGCTCTTGATAAAAGTAAAGAAGATTATCCTTGTATGGAGAATGTTTCTTTTACGTTTGGGAGAATTACCTGGACCTGGGAACCAGATGGCATAGAACACGAGGACCAATGGGGAAGAAAGGTATAAAGGTTGATTTCCCATGCGTGAGGAAAGGCTTCTTGAGCGCATTCAAACCTGGGAAAGGGAACCCGCGAGACGCGGCAAGGAGGACCCTCGGAGAATCGTTGATTCGGTCTTGAGGCACTTGCAGAGGATCCTCAACACCAAACAGGGGAACGTTCCCATTGCCGAAGATTACGGTGTCCCTGATTTTTCTGATTTTTTGAATGCTTTACCCGGCTCGGTAAGGGAAATCGAGAAAACCATCCGGCAGGCCATCCAAAAATATGAACCCCGCTTAAGTGCCGTGAGGGTAAGTTTCATTCCCCAGGAGGAAGACCCTCTTTCCCTGCGCTTTCAAATTTTCGCCAGACTTGCTGCCGAAGCAAAAACCCAGGTTTTTTTCGAGACCGTGCTTGACTCCGACGGGAAAATCGACATCCGGGGTTAGTCTAATTTGTTGGATCATCTCCAAATTAGTTGATCGAACATTTTATGAAAACCTGCCAAGGGCCCGGAAGGAAAGTCAGATTGCGCCGAAAGGACGTTATTTTGTCCCACCTCATCTCAGTTGGAAGATAGGTGAATATGTTTAATCGCTATTATCAGGAAGAACTGGCCCATTTAAAAGAGCTGGGAGCGGATTTTGCCAGGGCCCATCCGGCTCTTGCCCCCATGCTGAGCGGTCCCTCGACGGATCCGGATGTGGAGCGGCTGCTGGAGGGGGTGGCTTTTCTCACCGCGCTTTTACGGCAGAAGCTGGATGACGAGTTTCCGGAGCTCATCAACGAAGTGACGCAATTAATCTGGCCCCACTATTTGAGGCCCATCCCTTCGACGACCATGATGGCCTTCAGCCCCAAGCCGACTCTCAAGCAACCCGTAACCTTATCTTCGGGGATCCATGTCGCTTCGGTTCCCGTCGAGGGAACCTCCTGCCTTTTCCAAACTGCCTATGAGGTGGAAGTCCATC
>CAZIDC010000059.1:0-10686 GCA_964537885.1 uncultured Syntrophaceae bacterium
TGGCATAATCATTCCCGGAAGCAAAGCGGAGGGGCTTTTCAATGGCTTCGAGAATTTGCTGGAGGTCAGGAGAGACCATGATCCGTTTTTTTCCCCGAGTTATTGATTGCTATTTCTTGGTACCAGAATTTTCTCCGACAATCAAGGCAGAAAATCCTCCTAACTGAGAGGAGTAAGGGTGGCCGGGTCCGGGATTAGCGACTGAGGGTGGTTGACATTTATTAAATTCTCCATTAGAAATAGATATAGATTTTTCATCTTTCCGAGGGAGATTGGTCTTGAAACGGCGGATGACTTATAAAAGCGCCGGAGTGGATATTGCTGCCGGCAATAGGTTCGTGGATTTAATCCGGCCCCTGGTAAGGAAAACTTTCCGGCCGGAGGTGGCCACGGACATCGGAGGGTTCGGGGGTCTTTTTTCCTTCAACGCCAGGAAGTTCAAGAATCCTATCCTCGTATCCTCCACGGATGGAGTGGGAACAAAGCTAAAAGTTGCTTTCCTGGTGGGGAAGCATGACACGGTGGGCATTGATTTAGTGGCCATGTGCGTTAACGACGTCGTCGTCCAGGGGGCCGAACCGCTATTTTTCCTGGACTACTTCGCGACCGGCAAGCTTTCCCTCGAAGTTTCCACCAGAGTCATTGCCGGGGTTGCCAAAGGCTGCCGGCAAGCGGGTTGCGCTCTCATCGGAGGGGAAACGGCCGAGATGCCCGCCTTTTACAGGAAGGGAGAATACGATCTCGCCGGTTTCTGCGTAGGGGTGGTGGAAAGGGACCGGGTGATCGACGGTTCGTCCATTGAAGAGGGGGATCAACTGATCGGCCTTGGGTCCAGCGGATTGCACAGCAACGGTTACTCCCTGGCGAGAAAAGTCCTTTTCGAGCGGATGAAGATGAAACCTTCGGATCGGCTGCCAGGCCTCGGGCGGACAGTGGGCGAGGAGCTTTTGGTCCCAACCCGCATATACGTAAAAACCATCTTGAGCCTTATAAGGGATTTTTCCGTTCGGGGAATCGCCCATATTACGGGGGGAGGAATCACCGATAATCTTCCCCGGGTTATCCCACCGGGATGTAAAGCGATCATCCGCCTGGGTTCATGGCCCGTGCCGCGCATCTTTCGTCTGATCCAGAAAGGAGGACCTATCGAGGAAGGCGAGATGCTCCGGACCTTCAACAACGGGATCGGGATGATTCTAACTGTACCGCCCCGGGAAAAAGAGGGTGTTCTCCAACGGCTCAGGGGTTTAAGAGAGAAGGCCTACCTCATCGGGGAAATCGCCCGGGCGGCAAAAGGAGAGGGGGCTGTTCAATTTCAATGAGGGAAGAAATGGTCAACCTGGGCGTTCTCGTTTCTGGAAGCGGGTCCAACCTGCAGGCGATCATCGACAATATCGAAGCTGGTCGGCTGGATGCCCGGATCAAAATCGTCATCAGCAACGTTCCGGATGTTTTCGCCCTGGAGCGGGCCAGGAAGCGCGGCCTTTCTTCGATGGTCATAAGCCACAAAGGATGCCGGCGGGAGGATTTTGACCAGCAACTGGTGGATGTTCTTAAGGCCAATGAGGTGGAGCTGGTAATTCTGGCAGGGTACATGCGCATCATCACTTCCGTTCTCCTTCGTGCTTTTCCCATGCGGGTGATGAACATTCATCCAGCCCTGCTTCCGGCTTTTCCGGGAACCCATGTCTGGCAAACCGAGGTGGATTACGGGGTGAAGTTTGCCGGCTGCACGGTGCATTTCGTCGATGAAGGCACGGACAACGGCCCGATTATCATCCAAGCCGTAGTACCGGTCTATGATGATGACACCGCGGATACACTGAATGCCAGAATCCTGAAACAGGAGCATAAAATCTATTCTCAGGCCATCCAGCTTTACGCCGAAGGGCGTCTGGAAATTCAGGGGCGGCGCGTTCTGTCCAAGGGATTAGCCAAGACCCCGGACTCTTTCATGATTAACCCCCCAGCCAAAATCTTTGATTCATGATTTACGAGATCGTTCTGGTCAGCGCCTGTCTTTTAGGGGTGAATTGCCGTTATGACGGCAGCCACGCCTACTGCCCGGAGGTTTTCGACGAGCTGTGGCACAGCCATTTCATCCCCGTTTGCCCGGAGCAATTAGGGGGGCTTCCGACACCGAGGACACCAGCCAACATCGCCGGAGGGGATGGATGGGATGTACTGCGAGGTAGGGCTAAGGTGGTCAACCGGCGAGGAAAAGATGTCACCGCCGCCTTCCTGAAAGGCGCCCAGGAAACATTATCCATCGCCCGGCTGGTAAGAGCGAAGAAGGCCATTCTTCGGGACCACAGCCCGTCTTGCGGGTGCCAGGCGGTTTATCAGGGGAAAAAGCTGGCCAAGGGGGCCGGAGTGACCGCAGCCCTTTTAGCCGAAAGCGGCTTAGAAGTGGTATCCGAGGTGGGAGAACCGGCTATCCCCCCCGAGACTGGGAAAGGGACCAAATAATTTTCTTGATTCATTCCGGGGTTTGTGGTATAAAAAATTGAAGCAGGGATTGGCCCCTGCTCTTTATTTTTTCGCAGGGGAGGAATGTAATGGCTCGGGCTTGTGCAATCTGTGGTAAGGGACCTCAAGTAGGTCATAATGTGAGCCATGCCAACAACCGGACTAAACGTCGTTGGTATCCCAATTTACAGCGAGTTCATGCCATCCAGAATGGAACAACAAAACGGATGCGCGTGTGCACGCGCTGTCTTCGTTCGGGGCTGGTGGTCAAAGCTGTTTAATAAAAAAAGTTACGAGTTCCACGAAAAAACCTTAAAGCCTTTGAACTGCAACTCCCAATCCCCAATCTGAAACTCGTAATTCGCAGCTCTTTACGCTTCAGCCCTTTTCTCCCCTTTTTCCGGGGAGGGGAGACCCCGCAGGCGTTCTACCATCAGGACACTTTTAAGCTTGGTCAGAGCCCGGAAGGCATTCTGCAAGTGCTTTAGGTCGTTAACCTCCAATTCAAAATTGCATATGGCTTTCTTGTCTTCCGTGGTGGCTATGTCTGCCCGGACGATGTTCACTTCGGAAGAGGCTAAGGCAGAGCTGATCTCCGCGAGCAGACCCTTCCGGTCGTTGCAGGTTACCCGGGCGCGAACCGTATGAATAGCTTTTTCCTGCAGGTTCCAGGAAACGGCAATCACCCGCTGGGGGTCGCTGCCCAAAATATTCGGGCAGTCGGTAGTATGCACGGTGACTCCCCGGCCCCGGGTGATATAGCCGGTAATGGCATCCCCGGGCAGAGGATTGCAGCATTTGGCGAAGCGCACCATCATATCCTGGATGCCGCGGACCTGAATGCCGCTGGGCTCGCGGCGGAGTTTTTGCGCCAGACGTTTGAGGCGTGATTCCTCCTTCTTTTCCTTCTCGAGCTTTTCAGGGGGTATAAGCTTGCCGATAATCTGGGTGGAAGAAATGTTTCCGTAACCGACTTCGGCCATTAAGTCCTCGATGGACTGGAAGGACAGATCGGTAGCGATCTTCTTCATACCTTCCGATTTGAGGAGCTTGCCAAAGTCGAGATGGTATTTTTTAAACTCCCGCTCGCACATTTCCTTCCCCAGGTCCACCGAACGTTCCCTGGCCTCCGCTTTGATCCATTGGCGGATCTTGGTGCGGGCGCGAGAGGTCTTGACGAACTTAAGCCAGTCTTTGCTGGGCTGGTGCCCGGGGGCGGTAACGATCTCAAGGATGTCTCCGTTCTTGAGCTGGTAGCGCAGGGGGACAATCTTCCCGTTGACCTTGGCCCCGACACACTGCTGGCCGACTTGAGTATGGATGCTGTAAGCAAAATCAACCGGGGTTGAACCGACGGGGAATTGTTTCACATCTCCCTTGGGGGTGAAGACGTAAACTTCATCCGGAAAAAGGTCGATTTTCACCGTCTCTAAAAATTCCCTGGGGTCGCGGAGATCCTGCTGCCATTCCAGGAGCTGGCGGACCCAGGCAAATTGTTTGCTGTCTTTGGTTGTGATCGCCTTCCCCTCTTTATATTGCCAGTGGGCGGCGATGCCTTCTTCCGCTGTCCGGTTCATCTCCTCGGTGCGAATCTGGATTTCCACCCGTTCCCCGTAAGGGCCGATAACCGTGGTATGCAACGATTGATAGCCGTTCCCCTTGGGCATGGCGATATAGTCCTTGAAGCGGCCCGGGACAGGCTTCCACAGCGAATGGATGATTCCCAGCGCTTCATAGCAGTCCTTGACCGTGTCCAGAATGAGGCGAAAGGCGATTACATCATAAACCTGCTCGAATTCCAGATTCTGGGCTTTCATCTTCCGGAAGATGCTGTAAAAGTGTTTAGGCCGTCCGCTGACTTTTCCCACTAAACCGTAAGAAGAAAGCTTTTCCGAGATGATCGAACTGACCTCCTGGATATACTTCTCCCTCTCTTCCTTTTTCCAGGCTATCTCGCGGGCCAGCCGGCGATACTCTTCCGGGTAAAGGTAAACGAAAGAGAGGTCCTCAAGTTCGGTCTTGATCCGGTCGATTCCCAGCCGGTTGGCCACCGGAGCATAGATATCCAGGGTTTCCTGGGCGATTTTAAGCTGGGTTTCCATGGGTAGATGCTGCAGGGTGCGCATATTGTGAAGGCGATCCGCCAGTTTGATCATAACGATGCGGATGTCTTTGGCCATGGCCAGGAGCATTTTGCGGAAATTCTCCGCCTGTTGTTCTTCCCGGGTAGCCAATGATATTTTGCTGATTTTGGTCAGGCCGTCCACCAGCGCGGCGATCTCCGGGCCGAAAGTTAGCTTGATCTGGTCGAGAGTAGCATGGGTGTCTTCGAGCGTATCATGTAAAAGCCCCGAAGCCACGGTGGCAATATCCATTTTCATCTCGGCCAGGATGGCGGCCACTTCCAAAGGGTGGATGAGGTAAGGCTCGCCGGAGAGGCGAACCTGTCCCTGGTGGACTTTGGCTGAAAAGACATAAGCTTTCTCGATCAGGCTCAGGTCGGCCTCCGGAAGATAGCGACTCATTTTTTCAAGAATATCAGTGAGGCGGATCATGGAAAGAAAATTTAATGTTTTAAGTTACGGGTTGCGGGTTCTTATCGGGGCGATTGGCGAATCGCCCCTCTCCCCTATTTTTTCTTTTGATCAGCAATCCAGTTGGTTACCCAGGAAAGGGACCGGTCCAGCTTAACCATCATTATTTCACCGGTCCGGCGGATCTTAATTTCCACGGAATGATCCTTCAAGGTCTTAGCGCTTAGGGTCAGGCGGAGGGGGATTCCGATTAGGTCGGCATCTTTAAATTTTACTCCCGGAGCTTCTTCCCGGTCGTCAAAAAGGGTGTCAATTTTCGCATCCCGCAAGCTTTGATATAGTCTTTCAGCCTCCTGGCGCACGGTTTCCTGTTTGAGATTTACGGGGAGAAGGTGGGTGTCAAAAGGCGCCAGGGGAAGGGGGAAAATGATTCCGTCTTTGTCGGAATTTTGCTCCAGGGCGGCGGCGATGATCCGGGCCGGCCCGATGCCATAGCTTCCCATTACGATGGGCTTTTCTTGCCCTTGATGGTCAAGGTAGAGGGCTTTCAGAGGCTGGGAGTATTTTGTCCCCAGTTTGAAGATATTCCCGATCTCGATGGTTTTTTCCACCCGGAGGGGGGAATTGCAGACAGGGCAGGCATCTCCCGGCATGGCTAAATGAATATCGGCGAATTGAGCTGAGAAATGCTCTCCGGGAACAACGCCGCGTAGGTGGTAGCCTTCACGGTTGGCCCCGGCGACATAGGCTCCTTGGTGGAGCGAGGCATCGGCGATCACAGGAATTTTTCGTCCTGGGGGGAGCCCCACTGGCCCGAGGAATCCGGCTTCCACGCCCGTGTGCTCTTTGACTTCTGCACGGTGGGCCGGGCGAAAATCGCCGGCCAGACGCCTAAATTTTTTTTCGTGCAATTTCTGGTCGCCGCGAACTAGCGCCAGAATTGGCCCGTCCGCGCCCATCAGGAGCAAGGATTTGATGGTCAGCTGCGGGTCGATTCCGAGAAAAGTGCACACTTCTTCAATAGTCCGTGATTCGGGCGTGGCCACCTCCTCGAACTTCCACGATGGGAAAGACGGTTGCCAGGGGCGGGAGTTGGCCAATTCTATATTGGCGGCATAACCGCAACTTCCGCAGAGGGCCACCTCGTCTTCCCCGGCCTGGCTTGGAGCCATAAACTCATGGGCTCCCGCTCCTCCCATCATTCCCGGGTCGCTTTCAACGACGTAAAACTTTATTTCGCAGCGATTAAAAATCTTGCAGTAAGCGTCGTAATGGAGTTGGTAGCTTTTGTTTAATCCTTCGGAGTCCAGATCCAGGCTATAGGAATCTTTCATTAAGAATTCCCGGGTGCGCAGGACTCCCCCTTTGGGCCGGGCTTCATCCCGGAGTTTAGTCTGGATTTGGTACCAAATCTGGGGAAGATCCCGATAGGAACGGGTTTCCCTGGAGGCCAGCCAGGCGACAACTTCCTCATGCGTCATCCCTAAGACCATATCCCGCTTCGTCCGGTCCTGGAGACGGAACATCTCATCCCCGATATCATACCAGCGTCCGGATTGCTGCCAGATTTCAGCCGGATGAAGCACGGGCATGGTTATCTCCTGGCCGCCGATGGCGTTCATCTCTTCCCGAATGATGGCCTTTACCTTGTTCAGGACCCGCAGGCCGAGGGGGAGATAGACATAAAGGCCGGCAGCCAGCTGCCTTACCATTCCCGCCCGGATCATCAACTTGTGGCTGATCGCTTCGGCATCCGCCGGGTCTTCTTTATAAGTTCGCAGCAATGTTTTGGAAAAGCGCATGAATTGGTCCTTTCAATGATTTTTCCGCAGCGCTTCGACCTCTTCGATCAACGCAGCAACCATATCCGCCGCTTTAACTTTGCGGATAACCTTCCCTTTGCGGAATAAAAGAGCAACCCCTTTCCCGGCGGCGAGGCCCACATCGGCTTCCCTTGCTTCTCCGGGACCATTGACCGGACAGCCCATGATGGCCACCTGGAGGGGCTCAGGACATTCCGAAAAATGCTTTTCAACCTCGGCGACGACAGGGGCCAGATTGATTTCACTCCGTCCGCAGAGAGGGCAAGAGATAATTTCAATACCGCGGCGGCGAAGTCCCAGCGCCCTTAGGATGTGGTAGGCGGCTTTTACCTCCAATGTGGGGTCGGAAGTGAGAGAGACGCGGATTGTGTCTCCGATCCCCTGGAAAAGGAGAACGCCCAGACCCACAGCCGACTTGATCCCTCCTGAAAACGGCGGCCCTGATTCAGTTATGCCGATATGGAGAGGGTAATCAGCAATCTCGGAGATCTTCTGGTAAGCGGATATGGTTGATAAAGGGTCGGAGGCTTTTATGGAGATCTTGATAAGATCAAAGCCCTGATCCTCCAGGAGGCGTACATTACGGATGGTACTCTCGACCAAAGCCTTCGGAGAAGGTCCTCCATACTTTTTCAGGAGAGATTTCTCCAAAGACCCAGCGTTGACCCCGATGCGGATGGGTACTCTTCTTTCCAGGGCAGCCCGGGCTACCCGGGCGATTCGCTCTCGACCGCCGATGTTTCCGGGGTTGAGCCGAAGTCCATCCACCCCCTGGTCAAGGGCTTCGAGAGCCAGCCGGTAATCAAAATGGATATCCGCCACCAGGGGGATAGAGATCTTTTTTTTGATCTCCCCGAGTTTTTCAGCGGCTTCTCGATCGGGAACGGCGACCCGGACAATCTCGCATCCCGCCTTTTGTAAAAGGAGAATCTGGGAGACGGTAGAATCTACCCTCCGGGTGTCGGTCTTAGTCATTGATTGGACAGTAATCGGCGCGCTACCCCCCACGGGGACATGGCCGAGGAAGATTTGGCGAGTTTGTTTTCGAGGCGCAATTTCCAAAGGGCGCAAATTCTTATCCACGGGGGCAAGCGGTTCTGAGGAGCGGCAGCGGGAAAAGATCCGTCCCGTTTCCTCCAGCGGGGAAACGCTTTCCCTTCAAGCGTTTTTATTCTGTTTTTCAATTATTATCGGCAAAATTTATCATAGAAGAGATTGAGGGGTATGTCAAGAAAGAGGTATCGGTTGGTAAAAAGCTCCCCCTTTCAATCCTGTATGCGCCGAGAACCATTTAGGCCTTTCAGTGCACTTAACTTATTGTTGGGCCGGTAAGAAAAGGGAAGGGGGAGGGAAATCAGTTTGGGTTGCCCGAGTGGCTCCAGATTTAAGGCAGAATGGTGACTTGGCGATGAATCTGAAGAGCAAGAACGTCGCCAGGCTCCCTATTCTCCTGGATGAATCTTCTTATATTCGTCAAATCATTGTTCTGGAAATCATTCTGACATTTTCGCAAAACGTTTTCCCAATGAACTTCCTTAAGGATTCCATAGGCCAATAAGGAGGTTTCGCCTTCTTGGGGTCCCTCGATCTCTTCCGTGAGCTTTTCAGGGGAGATGCTTTCAACTTCTTCAGTCAAGGCCCGGATGAAAATTTCAACCTTTTCCTCGGGGAGGGGAAGATATCCATCCCGGCCAGAAATTTCTTTGCGAAGTTCGTTCCCCTGGATGTTTGCGGAGATGTTGGAAATCTGCAATTGACCCGGAATAATTTCGTATTGCGCCGGATGGTCCAAACCGATCCTTGTCCGCCTGATTAGAAGTTTCTCTTGGCCGTTGCTGGCCTCAAAATAACTGGTCTTAACAGGTTCATAGGAAGGTTTATCACTGACGAATGTTTTGGAATCAACGATTAGTTCTTCGAGTTTATGATTCCCATGGCAGAAGTAGAATTCTTTCTGTTTGTCCAGGTCTTCGGAGGACCATTCCACTCCGGTGAGGACGTAGGAATCGCCAAAATCTCCAATCCCTTCCAAGAGGGGGATGACTTGGTAACATTGTTTGCAGAGGATCAATTTTCTAACCATATCGGCGCTCCTATTCTCAAGCCCTTCCATTCAATTCAGGCCGGATGCCTGGTAAAGGGACGGATTGAACCCGCCGCTTTTTAAATGCTTTGAGAAAAGAAAGACAAGCTGAGGATCGAATTGAATTCCGGCATTCCGTTCGATTTCTTCCTGAACCGACTGTAGGGGGAGACCTTTGCGGTAAGGGCGGTCCGAAGTCATGGCATCGTAGGAATCGGCTAAGGCAATGATTCGGGCAAAAAGGGGAATCTGCTCCGCACAAAGGCCATCTGGATACCCCTTTCCATCCCAGCGTTCGTGGTGGTGGCGGATGGCCGATGTAACAGCATGGGAAAAGGCGAGAGGTTCGATAATTTGCACACCATTGAGGGGATGCTGACGGATTGTTTGGGACTCTATTTGGCTGGGATTTATTTTTTCAAGAAGATGTTTACTTAGTCCAATTTTGCCGATGTCGTGGAGGAGAGTGGCAATTTGTAGTTCCTCCTTTTGTTCCATGGGAATATGCAGATCTTGGGCGACAATATCAGAATAGTAACAAACTCTTTCAGAATGACCGCTGGTATAAGGTTCCTTACTTTCCAGGATGTACATGAGAACCTTAAGAAACTCCAGGTAATTTACCGAGACTTTCTGCAAGCGAAGATTCTCCATTTGTTGAAGGGAATCTTTCATCTCACTGTGAATTTCATTGGGCCGCGGGGCTTGGAGGCATACATTTAGGTTCGACAGAGCTTCCCCTCTTCCGTCTTCTCCAATGAGGTGAAAATCCTTTATTTTTTGGATGAGGTTCTTAATTTTTAGGCTAAAATCCTTCCTCTCGACAGATTTTCCGACGATAGAGATGATTTCGGTCACATTGAAAGGTTTGGAGATGAAATCCACGGCTCCAAAGCGGATAGCTTCAATGGCATTGGCCAAAGTTCCATATCCGGTGATAATTATCACCTCAATATTATTATTGAGTTTTCTGATCTCTCGAAGTACGTCCATTCCGGGAATTCCGGGCATTTTTAAGTCAAGGGTGACAAGGTCCACTTTTTCCCGGCCTATGAAATTGAGCGCCTCATACCCATTGGCAGCCGTGTGGACTTCGTAATTTGGTTTGAGAATCATCCGCAATGATTCCCGGGGTCCAATTTCATCATCCACGATTAAGATTGATCCCATATCGGCCATAATTTTCACTCCCAAAACAGGGGCACCTTTGCCATGAAGATTAAATGATAACTGTTTGAGCAAATTCTATGCCCCGAGGAATAGCTACCCGACCAGGATTTTAATCGTTTGAAATATTGAGGCTTTTTTAGGTTGATGTCGGGTTTAAAGAAAGCTGGGGGACAGTTTTGAACGCATTTTTAGGGAGGCGAGTACAATTTTGTGAAAGGGGGTCATGTCAAATTTTATTTGGGAAATTCCCTGGCATTTCAGGAGGGAGGTTATGGCCTCGATTTAACTGGACAACAAATCCCTTTCTTTATTTTCGGCCGTCGAACGCAGGCTTTTAATCTGCTGGATTAAACTTTTTATTTTTAAGTTGTAATTCCGCCGTTCGAAAGATTTGCTAATGATGCCAATGATGTCCGCAACATTGAAAGGTTTGGAGATAAAATCCCCGGCCCCGTAACGGATTGCTTCCTGGGCATTGGTAAGGGTTCCGTAACCGGTTATGATAATAACTTCAATGTCCCTTTTAATTTTCTTAATTTCCTGCAGGACATCGATTCCTGAAAAGCCGGGCATTTTCAGGTCGAGAGTAACAAGGTCAATGTTTTCC
>CAZIDC010000060.1:0-10601 GCA_964537885.1 uncultured Syntrophaceae bacterium
AACCCGCACCGCCTCCGGCCGCTCCCGGGCCTTCAGCTTCTTATAAACCTCCTTCGGCCCCCGATTATAAAACTGCCAGCTACTCCCCATCCCCTCTCTCCATCTTCGTCTCTCCAACCTTCCATAATAAGCCGATGATCTCCCGGTGAACCTTCCCCAACCGCGCCATCCCCCGCTGAAATATCTGATAGTTCCTGGCCACCTCCACCTCAGGACTCTCCGCCTTCCCCAAATACTTATACCGACTTTTCCCCCCCTCTTTATAGGAAAGATAATAATACGGACCATGCTTCTTTGTCGGGTCCCGATGACAGGCACAAGAAACTTTCCCGCAAAACATGTACTGCTTCACTACCGAACCCACCCGCATGGCCTTGGGCTTCATGAGCCGATTCTCTAAAAGACCCCGAACCTTCCGCAGCTGGCTAATGCGTTGGCGCCACCGGCTGACCTTTTCCATGGCTTCCTTTATCTTATATATATTAATATCTATTACATATAGGATTAAACCATGAAAAAAAGAGGATGTCAAGCTTCTTTTTCAAAAAACTTCACACCCTCCCTAACCTGCCAACTTCAAATAAGTTTCTTACCCCTGCTTCTTATGGCAGAATTTGAGTTAAAACGAGATCTTCTTGAAAAAAGTCAATTAATCCGTCATTCCTGCGAAAGCAGTCCGCCTCAGGCGGGAAGACTTGCCTGAAAATCCTGTCCGCCTGAGTCGGACGGGTCGTGCTTCGCCTGCCGGGGATGACGATTTTCTCTTGCTTTCAAGATTTTTGCAAGAGACTGACGAGTTAATCTTTAGGAGAGAAGGGGATTTTGCCAGGGGGAAAAGCAGGGGATGCGCCAATGATCGTGGCGACGAAATCAGCCAAAACCATCTTGATATTCTTGAAAGTTGAAGGGGGAAGGGCTGCCTTCTTTTCCGGGGTGAAAATGTTTTTCGCCCCGGTTTGAAGCTGATAGGCGTTGATGATTTCAACGGGGTCCAGGTGAATGAACTTGGCGTAGCTACGGATATACCCGCGAGTAAAAATTTCTGCCGGCAAAAGGTGGAACTCATCTCTTTCAATGGCCTTAAGGTGGGTGCTGGTAATCCGGGTAACTCCAGCAACGGACTCGAGGGGGATCTTCTCAGCTTCTCTTTGCCTGCGAAGATATTGGCCTACGGTTAACCCCTTTTCAACCATTCTATCCTCTCCTTTAAATATTTATACTGGCCAATGGTCAATCGAATAGCATTGAATTATGCATAAATCGGGCCACCCCGATTTTTTTAGAGTTCTTTAATCCGGGATAACTTCCATCCAAAAATTATTTTTAAATTTCCATATATTGCAAATTTAGGCAAAAAGGAAAAGAAGGCCAAAATGGCAGCCCGTATATTCCAGTGTTCAAGAATGTAAATGGGGACACTCATTTTTATCCCCCGACCCACCTCTGTTCGGCCGGCGCAGAAAAAAGAACGGCGGGACATGAGACCGGCTGTTTATACAAAAGGGTTGAAATTAATCCCCAAAAATGATTATTATTTCTCCGCAATGATCTATGGCTGCGGGAGGCAGTCTATAGCTTAAGGAGGAAGGTCCTATGAAACGTTTTTACTTTGCCGTTCTTGGAATCGGCCTGTTTCTTTGGGTCTCCCCGGCATGGGGGGATGCCACGATTGAGTCAACTTTTAAGACTGGGGGCATCAAGGGCGCAGGGGTTTCGGAAGGAACCTCGATCCGTCGTTATCAGACTGAAAAAATGGCGGATACCGTAACCTCCAAGTTCTCAGGGGCGATCCTTTCACGAGTGATGGGCGCGAGTGAAAGTTTGACCATTACCCGGGTGGACAAAGGAGTTTACTGGAATATCGATTCCAAAAACCGGGCTTATACGGAAACAGCCATCCAGCCGTTCGATAAAAGAGAAACTCCCGGGAAAGAACCCGAAGAAAAGGGCAAATCCAAGACGCGGGTCACCAAGTCCGAGTTTACGGTTAAAAAGACCGGCGCCGCGGAAACAATCAACGGGTTCCCCTGCGAAGAGTACCTTTTAACCTGGCTTCTGGAAATGGAAGATGTCGAGTCAAAGGCCAAATCCCAGAGCACCATGACCACGAACCTCTGGACGACACCCGAGACTGCGACCATCCGTAAGGCCCAGGCGGAGGAACAAGAATTTCATAAGGCCTATGCCCGGAAATTAGGGGTTCCCCTTTCCGCGGAAGAAGGCAAGCGGATGGGAACCGCGGCTTTCGCGGCTATTTCCGGGGCCCCGCCGGATGAAATCGAGAAGGGGTTCGGGCGGGTTAAGAACGAGATGTCCAAGATCAAAGGGTACCCCATCCGAACTATAGTGACTGGGACGTGGGAAGGTGAAAAGGGAGCCGTTTCCAAACCAGGGGAACCCTCACCGGAGGAATCGGTTTCCGGTTTGGCCGAGGGCGTTAAAGGATTATTGGGCGGGCTTATGGGGCGTGTCACCCAGAAGAAAGCGGAAGAGAAATCAGCCCATTCTGGCGGCAAGGAAGCGCCCTTCTTTTCCAGCACCATGGAAATTAAAACCATAAGCACGGATAAAGTTCCAGCCGAGGCCTTCGAAATTCCCGCCGGGTATACAAAGCAATAGATAAAAAAGTTACTATTCTTCCTGAAAGGAGAAGAGTTGATGAAAAAGGCGATTGCCGTTTTGTCCCTGCCGTTATTGATACCCCTGACTTTTGGCCTGGCTTTTCCGCAAGGCGTTGTGACCGGGCTGATCATCGATGCCCAACACCTGCAGTTCACCCCTTCCGCGTCGCCGAAGATCATGGATGAGGATGATCGGGAAATTTACGGATCCGCTTACCTGGACAAGGCCTGGGTCGAAAAGCACGGGATCGTCGGGTATGCCCCCAACCTGTCGGAGGCGAAAGCCAACCCGAGGGTTGCCGGAAACCCCCTTGTGGTTAAAGCCCT
This sequence comes from uncultured Syntrophaceae bacterium, assembly GCA_964537885.1. Taxonomy (GTDB): domain Bacteria; phylum Desulfobacterota; class SM23-61; order SM23-61; family SM23-61; genus CAZIDC01. Next base: position 2,949 of record CAZIDC010000060.1, read on the forward strand.
CCGCGTCACCGGAGCCAACAACCGGGATTTGATCCTTTCCGATCAGGACTCCCGCAAGATCCGCGAGCTTTCTAAAAACCTCAACTTCCTGGACAACGCCAAGATCATAGTTGTTGTCCCCTGAGTGAAAACATCGGAAGGCTCAATATTGATGAGGGGATTCTCAATCCAAGGGTCCTCGAAGCACGAGGCTTAAAAGGCCCATGCGCAGGAATTGGCCGTATTTGATCATGTCAAAATAGGCTGCCCGGGGGTCCTGATCAACTTCATCGGGGAGTTCATGATCCCGCGGGAAGGGGTGCAGGATGTAGGTATCCTTCTTCAAGGCTTTCAGAAATTCCTGATTGATCCGGAAGATCTCTCTGGACCGCTCATAGTCATGAACCAAATCCCCGAAGTTGTCTCTGGGAATCTGGGTGATATATAGAATATCCGCTTGGGCAGCGATCTCCCTCAATTCCTCCGCACTGTCCAGAGATTCGCTGAACGGGACATGGTTATCTTGCAGATATTCTTTCAAGTCATCTTTCATCTTCAACGCCCGTGGGGAAGAAAAATATATTCTGATTCCAGAATATTTTGCCAAAAAATAGGCGAGGGAACGGATGGTGCGGCTGTTCAGCAAATCTCCCACGAAAGCGATGGAGACCCCGTCGATCCCGCCCTTCAGCTTCTCGATGCAATAGAGATCGATCAAAGCTTGGGTTGGATGTTGGGCCGGGCCGTCCCCCCCGTTAATGATGGGAACGGGCGAAACTTCGGATGCCCGTTTCGCTGAGCCACTCCGGTAATGACGGAGAACGATTCCATCTACCAGAGCCCCCACAACCCGAACGGTGTCTTCGAAACTCCCTCCGGCCAATTCGGAAGAAAAGGCTTCCGGAAACTCGATATGGGTCACCGACCCACCCAGCCTTTTCATGGCCACGTCAAAGGACAGGCTGGTGCGCATGGATTTCACGTAGAAAAGATTCCCCAAGATTTTGCCGCGGAGAAGATCCAGGGGCAGACGTCGCTCCGTCCGCTCTTTGATATGGTCCGCGGCCTCCAGGATTTCCTGAAGGGCTTTCTTGTTGAATTGCTGGGCTTCGATGATGTGCCGCTGTTTCACGATTCACCCTCTCAGGGGACGAAATGCGTCCCCTCCTGATTTTGTACCGCTGTCCAGGCCCGCTCCAGAGAGGTAATGATAGCCTCCTCCCCTCCATACTCAATGAAACGAATGCAGGAGAGAACCTTGGGGGCCATGGATCCGGCCAGGAAATGTCCTTCCTTCAGATATTTCCTAGCTTCTTCAACATTTAAACGATCTACTTCCCGCTCTCCCGGCGTGCCGAATCCGAGTTTCACTTTGGGGACGTCGGTAAGGACCATAAAGTAGTCTGCGGCCACAGCTTCGGCAAGCTTCTCACCGGCCAGGTCCTTGTCCACGACCCCTTCCAATCCCTCGAATTCCCCCTTTCCGTTCAGAATGACGGGAACCCCGCCCCCTCCCGAGGCAATGACAATCATTCCCGCTTCAACCACTTTTTTTAAGGCATGTACCTCGAGGATCCGGATGGGATCAGGAGAGGGGACGACCCGGCGGAAAGGGGTATCCCCTCCGGGCAGAACCTTTTTCATCCGCCAGCCTTTCTCAGATTCCAGCTTCTCCTTGGTGGCCAGGTCGTAGAAAGGGCCCACGGGCTTGCTGGGGTGATGAAAATCCGGATCGTTCCGGTCCACCAGGACCTGGGTGACCATCGTTACCACGTTGAAGTCCAGGTTGTAAGATTTGAGCTCGTTCATGAGCGTCTGCTGGAGAATGTATCCTAACTGCCCCTGGGTCATGGCATTACAGATATGCATGGGTTGAGCCGGCACCTGAGAACCTCCTGCTTCCTGTTGGACCAGGAGATTGCCCACTTGCGGGCCGTTCCCATGGGTGATCACTACATCAAATCCCTGGCGGATGAATTCCAGGATATGATGGGATGCCGCCCGGATACTGGCCAGTTGTTCCTCGTAGGTGCCCCTCTGGCGGGAAAGCTTGATGGCGTTTCCCCCCAGGGCAATAACGATTCTCTTCCGGTCCTTTTTCATATTCCCTGCTCACCGATTAAAGCTAAGCGCCAAGAGCATAGCGCAGAGCAATAGGGTATTCACTTCGAATGGCCCATTTCAAACGTAAGCCGGCCTTACAACAACTGGTCGAGAAGCTCAATCATTTCCGGGTCGCCACCCGCGGGTGGAGCCCAATTCACATGGACCACTTTTATGCCCTGGAGTCTCAGGCTTTCGGCAAAATCGCTCACCCCGATATTGACCGCAACCGGCCCCTGTTGCAAGAGCTCCTCAAGTTTATCAAGCACCCGCCGCCTCCTGAAGGCCTGCCGCCAGCAGTCCACAAAATTGAGCCGCCCGAGCGCCACTCGGAAAAACGACGGCTCCTGCTTCTTCGAGCCGCTTAACCTGTTGCGGCCAATCCTGCGGATCTCCCTCTGTCCCGCACATCGAAGCGACAACACTGAGCGATCCGCCTTTCTCCCTGGCTTCCCCTTTAGCCGCGATGATTGCCGCTGCGAGTTCACCGGCAGGATCCGGGGAAGAATTGAAGCCCAGGATAAAATCCAGGAGAAGGATGGCAACCTGCGGATCCTGGGCCTCATTCAGGATACGTTCCCGGCGCAGGATCGAGTCTATCATCGGATGGGGCCGACCGGCCGTAAATTCATCGGCGCCCATGTCCACCAGGGTGTTTTCCGTACTGCTGAAAGGATTGGACAGTTTCCGGCTTCCCTCCAGCGGTCCATTCGAATAAACATCCAAACCGAAGTCCTGTAAAACCTGCTGCGCCTGGTAGCAAAAAGTACCGCCGGCAAAGATCCCGCGGATATACTTCTGCTCGGGCCTTTTCCCAGCCCGTTCCCGGTGGATAAGAGTTTTAAAATCAGGCGATTCGCCCTTGAAAGGGGTCGGTGGAAGGCCTGTTGCAAGTTGGATGGCCTGGTCTGCGGCTTCATCCAAAGTGCGGGCGACTCTGTGATGGCTGCCAGCATAGGGAAGATTTTTTTTTAGGCCCAAGAAGCAAGTAACGATCGGCTTGGGACCTTGGGTGATTCTCGGAATGAGACTGGCAACGGCAATCCTGCCCGGGGGCTTGGACAGGATCACGATGATCTTCGTCCCCTCGTCGGATTCGAGCGCATCCAGGGCCGAAAGGAGGGAGATGCCCCCGATGTCATCGGCAAGGTCGCGGCTGCCAATTCCCAGCGCATGGGAGATGCCCGATCCAGCTCGGTGGACAAGGGTAGTGATCTCCTGAATCCCCGTCCCGGAGGCACCGATGACGCCGATGGGGCCGCGCCGGACGACATTGGCGAAGCCAATGCCTACCCCTCCGATTATCGCCGTGCCGCAATCAGGCCCCATGACGATAAGGCCCCGCTCGCGGGCGTATTCCTTTAGGGAGCGCTCGCTCTCCACCGGGACGTTGTCGCTGAAGAGAAATACATTCAGGTCCTTCTCCAGCGCCTTCCGGGCTTCGCGGGCGGCATAGGTCCCAGGTACAGAAATAACCGCCAGGTTGGAATTAGGTTGGCGGGCCAGGGCTTCCTTTAGCGTGCGGCTGGCGAAGGAAACCCCGCTATCCGGGGCGGGACGCAACTCCTGGTCAATGCCGGCCAGAACGGCTTCGAGAGTTTGCCGGCTGTCGGCCTTGACCGCCAGGATCAAATCGTTGGGTGTTGCGGCCGAAATCTCGCCACCGGTGAACCCGATTGCGGCCAAAAGGCCTTTATTTTTCTCCGTTCCCATGAGCGCTGCGGCCTGTTGAACCCCCTTCTGGTCAGACAGGCGTTTGGCCACCCGCATCAGAAAAACGGAATCATGGTATTCATTTTTTCTGACGACATATCCCGTCGCCATTTAAAAATCTCCGGACTTAATGAAATTAGGGTTCAAGGAGTCCAGGGTCCAAGGGTTCAAGTGTTTTTTATTGTTTTTCACTAGACCCCTATTTTAGTTCATCCGTGCCAATCCATATTTTTGGCCAAACCTTACCAGAGCCTTTTTAAAACACTCCAGCGGGGCGCGGACGAGTCCGGCGCCGATGATGGAATAACCGGGGTTTTTATGAGCGATGGCGGTATCAATAATCGGAACGATTCCTGTCTGGACTACCTTGCGAATATCAATGCCCACGGGCGCGCCTTCGAAATTCAATACCGGAATCCGGTAATTCGGGCTGGTCGTAACTGTAATCTGCCGCATCTCCCGGCTGTAGGCCAAAGCCTCTTCCGCCTTACCACCCACCAGGGTGAGAATGCCGGTCGCTCCCCCCAAAACAAACCCGCCCCAGCCGACGGTCTCGGTGATCGCCGAATCCCCCATGTCCAAACCGGCGTCCTGCTCGCCATAACCGGGAAGAAATAATCCATTGACTCGGGGGGAGGGAGCGGTAAACCATTCCTGGCCGAGGCCGCTGATCCGAATGCCAAACTCGGTGCCGTTGCGGGCCATGGTCGTGACCACGGTGCTGTATTCAAGGCCGGCCGCCGGGTCTGCCGAGGCCTTGCCAGAGGCCATGGAGAGGCCGAGAAAAAGAAATTCGTTGCCGGCCGTGTAGCGGAGCGTATGCAAAAGGTCGGCCTTCGCCACTCCGGCCTCGATCATGGGGGCAGCCAGCGCATTGGCAAAAAGGCTGGAGGCGGCAACCGGGCGGTTGTGCAGTTCATCGCCCATCTGCAGGGCTTTGGCGATGATCGGCTTCAGCTCCAAGCCTTTCATCTGGCCAAGACCTTTTCTCAGGGCTGGCGCCCAGACATCCCGCCACAGGCGAAGCCCTTGCAGGGCTCCTTCCCCGTAGTCGCCGAACTGCTGGCTGCTTTCCACCTGGCGGCAGAAAGCCCGGTTGCCAAAGGTCCGGTTCTCGACTACCCACACCGGCATGGACGGAGAGATCGTTCCGGCCATGGGCCCGACCGCCTGGTGATGATGATTGGGTTCGAACTGGATGGTTCCACCCTCCAGAAGCCGGACAGCCTCATCGAAGGTCTTGGCCCAGCCCTCATAAAGGACGGCGCCGATCATGGATCCCCGCTGAGCCCCGCACATCCGCAGCCAGTCAACCGGCGGCCCCGAATGCAAGATCATTCTTTCCTTGAGTTCCGGGATCACTTCGCCGGCCGGAGCAATATCCATCAGCACGGGATCAGCGGAATTGATGCGCCTTACCGCCTCGGTGTTTGCCACTTCGATTTTCTGTTTGATGTCTTTCACGGCCATTAAAGTGCCCCTCCATATTCGCGTTGACCATTTCTGCCGAAATTTCTTTAAAAAATATCTAAATTCGAAACCCGAAACAAGTCTTAATGATCAAAATTCAAACCTCAAAACAATTTCTCTCGTTTCCGGTCGTTTAAAGCATTGGGATTTTAAAAATTGTTTCGAATTTAATATCTTATCCTATTGGGGCCGGAATCCTTTTTCTTTACCCAGAACCAGTAACATTGCTGTTAGCAACCCGGCCAGCATGTCCCAGCCGGAGGAATGGCCGATTCGAAGGAGGCGGGTAGTGTCAGCCAGTACTTGATCCAATGCCGCTCCATTCAGCAACGAACCGAGCAGATTATGTAGCGGCTCCGGACCATGGCCGAGGGCGAGGTCGCGAAGAATCGCATAACCTATGGAGTGCGTCCGCGGGCGCGCCCATTCGAGCAACTCCACAATAACCTGCTCTTGCCAGAAAAAGTCTGCCGGATAAGCTACCTTCAAGGACCGGACGGCAAAAAGAAACCCGCCTAAGAAGTCATCCCCGGAAGGCGTAAAGCCCGGCCCCAGACCAATTAACTCCCGCCCCCTTTGTAAGGCCCGGGTTATTTCCTGATGGAGGCAGGCTCTCGCTATGTCAAGGATCGGGTCGAGTGCCCGAGCAATCAGGGGATCTGACGGCAAGGGTTGCAAGCTTTGCCCGTCAACAACGGCTGAAATCAACAGGATGAACCGGCCCAGCCCTTCCTGACCATCCAACAGGCCAAGAGCATTTAGCAACCGCCGCAAGCGACTACTTACTTCCCCTAACCGTACCGCATTTCCTGTCTGGATCGATGATGGTTTCCATTCCGCTGCCCCATCCAGATCGATGCTGGGGCCCCCACCGAATTGCAAACAACTGCCCCAAACGAAAAAGCTTTGGCCAGCCTTGAGAAGACGAGGCTGGAAAGAAGCCAAGAGGCAGCGCCGGTGGCTTGGTAGCTCTTCCTGAGATACCCACAGGATTTCACCCTGCCCGCCGGATAGATAGACGGTATCGGCAAAAACTGCCAAAATTTTTCCGGAGAACCCAGCCGTAGCGAGCGAATCCAGGGCTTTGGCGCCTGCTTGCTTGGCGCGCCAGGGAAGGAGGCTGACCAAAGCCTCCTTTCGTTTAGCGGCCGGGCTCCCGCAAGCGGCATATGCCTCACTTGGGTTGTCCAATGATGCCTTCAACAAGCCAGTCCATCTTTCCCAGGTTGTTCATCGACCAATGCTCGCCGGTTTTCACCCGTTCGGCCCCTTTGTTGTCTTTGATCGGCCCGGCAAAAACGTTCTTTTTGCCGCCGATGAAATCCTGTTTGGTAGCCTGAATCATCTTCAGCGCATCCGCGGGCACAGCCGGGCCGAAGGGAGCGATGGTGATCAGGTCGCTGGCCAGATCTCCCAGGATGTTTTCGCTCTTCCAGGTGCCTTCCATAACCTGCTTGGCAAACCGGGTGTAAAGGCCTCCCCAGGTAAAGGCAACGCCGCTGATCCAGCCTTTGGGGGCGAATTTCTGAACGCCCAGGTAATGGTAACCGACAGAGTAAGCGCCCCGTTTCTCCGCCGTCTGGACCACGGTGATGGGAGAGTCCACGATCATTCCCAGGACATCCGCTCCCTGGTCCAGGAGGGCATTAGCCGCGGTGGCCTCCTTTCCGGGATCTAAGAAGGTGCCGGTGAAGACGATCCGGGTTTCCACCTCGGGGTTGACCGATCGGGCGCCCAGGTGCAGGGCGTTGACGTTAGCGAGGAAGAAGCTCACGGGAAGGGCACAGACAAAGCCCATTTTATTCTTCTTGGTAGTCTTGCCGGCGGCAATCCCCATCAGATAAAAGGCCTCCGGGGTGCTTCCCCAGTAGGTGGTTAGATTGGGGGCCCGCTTGTATCCGGCGGGATGGACGAATTTCACCTCCGGGTACTTTTTGGCCACTCTGAGGGCGGGATCCAAGTAGCCGAAACTCGCCGCGATGATGAGCTTGGCCCCCTGTTTGATCATGTTCTCCATCACCCGTTCGGCATCCGCGCTCTCGGGGACATTTTCGACTTCGATCACTTCTACCCCGGCGAGGTTCTTCTTCATCGCCGCGACTCCTTCGGCATGGGCCTGGTTGTACCCCGCATCGGCGATGGACCCGATGTGGATGATGCCGACCTTCAGTTTCGACTGCTGGGCAGCCGCCTCAGGCGCGGTGAAGGCCAAGATCAAGGCGACACTGGCCAAAATCGAAACAATTCCCATAGCGACACGCGATTTTTTCTTGTTCATTTTCTTCACTCCTTTGTTGAGAATTTTAGTGATTTGAATTTGTTTCAAATTTAGGATTTCGAGTTTGTTATTACCTATTCCGTTCCTTGAAACACCCTCCCCAAACTGCC
>CAZIDC010000061.1:0-10504 GCA_964537885.1 uncultured Syntrophaceae bacterium
AGGAACGGAGGCAATGAATGAATCTGCATTATTTAGGGAAGGAACTTTATTATCAGAAGCGGAGAACCATGACGGCAATTCTGGGGCTTTCCATCGGCATCGCCCTGCTGATCATCCTGAATGCCCTTTCCATGGCCTATCGCCAGGCGGCCCATGCGCCTCTGCAGGCGATCGGGGCCGATATAAGCGTTCAACGGTCAGGGGATGTGCCGAAAGACTTAGCCGGAGCGGTTTTCCCCTGTTCTGCGGTCACCATTCGCCTGGCCGAGGTGGAAAAGATCCAGGGCCTTCCCGGTATCCGGGGAGTAGGGAAAGGAATTCTTCTGTGGGTTTTTGACCCGAATCGGGCCTGGATTGTTCTGGGAATCGAGCAGAACAATTCCGTTGGGCCGGCGATTCTCCGTTCCGCAGTGACGGAAGGAAAATTCCTTCAGGAAGGAAGCTCAGAGGCATTGGTGGAAGTCGCCTATGCCCGCCAATTTGGGATCAAGGTAGGAGATATGATATCTGTTGCGGAAAAGAAATATCCGGTCGTGGGGCTGGTGGATGCCTCTCGGGCGGCTAAAATCGCCGTGGCCAACGTTTATCTTCCTCTGGCCGGGGCCCAGGACCTGGCGGTCTCGTCCAAGCAGCTTCAATCTGTCTCTCCTTACAATTCCGGGGATGTGAACCTTCTCTTTATCAAGGCGGATCAGGAAAAGATTAGGGACCTGGCAGCTTCATTGAAGAATATCCTGGGCAAGAATGCAACCGTGGCCACCCCGGACTCGTTCCTGAAACTCCTGGGCAGCCTTTTTGCCCTGTCCGACAAATTTACCCTGGCTGCTTCCTTGATCGCTATTCTTGTGGCCATTCTCATCGCATTCAAAACCATGGCCGGCAACATTGCCGAACGGGCCAGGGAGATTGGCGTTTTGAAAGCCGTCGGCTGGACCAATCGCAACGTGGCCACCCAGCTTTTAATGGAATCCGTTGTCCAATGTTTCCTTGCCGGGATTCTGGGGCTCCTCATCGCCCTGGCAGTCGCATTCGGATTGAGTTTTATGAAGGTCAATATCCCCATCCCCTGGGATATGGCCCCGACCCCGCACTTCTTGCCGGGCGGGGGAGATCAGATTTTCAAGACCCTGCGCCTTCCCATTCATGTGCCCTGGGCTTTAGCTTCCTTTGCCTTTGTTCTTTCCATCGTCATTGGCGGTATGACGGGGGCATTGCTGGGCAGACAAATTGGAAAAATTAAACCATCGGAGGTTTTAAGACATGAGTAAATCAGCAATCTTATCAGGCGAGGAACTGAGCAAGAAATATGGCTCTCTTGAGGTGGTAAAGGGGGTTTCCATCCGCGTCGATGCCGGCGAGTTCGTCTCTCTGGTCGGAAAATCCGGCTGCGGCAAGACGACTCTCCTTTCTCTTTTATCCGGATTGGAGCGCCCCACGAGGGGGGATGTCGTCCTCAACGGGAAGAAGATCAACGGCCAATCCGAGGATGAACTGGCCCTCTTTCGCCGGGAGAACGTGGGTTTCATTTTCCAGTCCTTTAATTTAATCCCTACTCTTTCGGCCTGGGAGAATGTGGCCCTTCCCCTCTTCCCCCTTAAAATGCCCGCTGCCGAGAAGCGCCAGCGGGCGACGGAGCTCCTGAACCAGATGGAAATGGGACACCGGATGGATCACCTCCCCTCCGCTCTTTCCGGGGGGGAGAAACAGCGGGTGGCCATCGCCCGGGCCCTGGTCAATCATCCCAAAGTCATCTTCGCCGACGAACCCACCGGCAACTTGGATTCTGCAACCGGCGATGCCATTATGGATATTCTAAACCGGCTCAATAAGAAAGAAGGGGTGGCCATTCTGATGGTTACCCATGAAGTTGAACTCGCCAAAAAAGCAGAACGGCTTGTTCGCATGCATGACGGGGAGGTTATTTCATGAAAAAGATTTTGTTTTACTTGCTGATCGTTTCTTCGGTTTGTATTCCCTGGACCGCCATGGCGGGAAAAGCCGTTAAGATTGAAGTGCTTTACATGAACCACGGTCCTCTTCAGGATTCGCTTGAGCAAATCAGGAATGTGTTCTCCAAGTACAAAGAGAAAGTTACCGTTTCCTGGTACGATTTTGACAGCAAAGAAGGGGAGCGGTTCATGGCCCAAAAAAAGATAACCCAGCATATTCCCCTGCTCATTTGGATGGATAATCAGGTTAAATTCAAGGTGGACGGAAAAGATATCGTTTTTGCCGGGTTTCCCACGGGATCTGGCCCCGCTTTTTTCCAGGGTAAGTGGACCATGGCCGATCTGCAAAAAACCCTGGAACAATTAACCGGGAAAAAGTGAGGAACCTATGAATTATCGCTATGTATTTAATGAACTGCGCCATCACCACCACCGGACTCTCGTGAATATCCTGGGCATCGCGATCGGAATCGCCCTATTTGTCTCCATCAATGCCGTCTCCACTGCCTATCAAAAAGCGGTCAGCCTGCCCTTCAAGAACCTGGGCGCGGACCTGGTCGTGCAGCGTCCGGAAAAACGGGCCGTGGATTCGAAACAGGCGCCGGCATCGATGCGGGGAATCCGCCTGCCCTTTTCCAACCAGCTTCTTCCGCCCCAGGACCTGGAAAAATTGAAATCCATAGAAGGAGTGGATGGGATGGCCGCATCCCTGCTCCTCTGGGAATTCGACCAGGGCGGCTTCCGCACCATCATGGGCGTGGATCGGTCGCAACCCAGTCTGGGGCCAATTAAAGTGAAGGAATGGCTCAAAGAAGGGCGTTTTCCGGAAAATCCGGGGGAAGTCGTATTGGAAAAACATTACGCCAAGTTCCATCAAGCCGGCGTGGGAGACGCTTTTTCCGTCGGGGGCCGTTCTTTCAAGGTTGTCGGACTCCTGGAGATTAAAGAAGGCTCCCAGATTGCTTCGGCGAATATATATCTCCCCATAACCGATGCCGCGACTTTAATCGGGGGAGAGACCAAAGGGGTGAACATCGTCTATTTGCACCTCAAAAATCCTTCCCTGCTTACCCAGGTGAAGACCCAGATCTCCAAGGAACTGAGCGGGGTTTCCGTCACCAGTTCCGACTCATTCCTTGAACTGATGGGGGGAGTTTCCAAAATCTCCGATCAATTTTCCCTGCTGGCCTCCATCGTGGCTCTGGGGGGGGCTATATTCCTGATTATCAAAACCATGCTATCCAACTTAGTGGAACGTTCCCGTGAGATCGGTATCCTCAAGGCCGTAGGTTGGACGGAGAGGGATGTGCAGAAACAAATGATGGGGGAAGCCCTGGTGCAGTCTATTCTGGGAGGCCTTGGAGGGATTATGGCCGGATATGCCATCTCATACCTCCTCGGATTTCTTTCCATCTCCATCCCCACCCCCTGGGAAGTAAACCTCATGCCCGCCTTTGCTAAGGATACCGAAGCTGCATCCCAGGTTGTTCGGCTGCCGGTGAGCGTATCCGCCGGGCTGACCGCAACCTCTTTGGCCTTATCCCTTATGGCCGGGGGCCTGGCAAGTTATTGCATGGGTAGGCGGACGGCCAGAATGAAGCCCGCCGAAATTTTGAGAAAAATGTAAATAATGGATTAGGCTCCCTCTGGCCTTTCCTGCTCTCCGGGAAGGGCTTTCCGGATTTTTTGAAAGAAAAACCCGGTTTCCCCGCGCTCTTCAAATCTCTCCCTTAATTCGATTCCTGAGTTCTCTTGCGGAAAATGGCCAGGGCGATCTCAAAAATCACAAGGCAAAACCCGGCCAGGATCAAAATATCCAGCCAGCGGTGGATCACCCCGCCATGAGAAAGCAGAGACTGCCGCAAGGCATCCACGGAATAAGTGAGGGGCAGGCAAAAACCGATAACCTGAAGGGCTATGGGCATGGAAATAATAGGAAAAAAAACTCCGCAGAGGAAGATCATGGGGAAGCGGAAGAAGTTGGAAAGGGTCATCGCCTCGAAGACCTCTCTGACTCCTACGGAGATCAAAATGCCCAGGAAGGCGAAGGCGAAGCAGGAAAGGATCAGGGAAACAAAAAGAGAGAAGGGGTGGGAAACCTGCAGGCCGAAGACAAAGACGATTAAAACCAATGCGATCAGCGCCATGACGAACCCGAAGGCCGCCGCTCCCAACCCTTTGCCGAGCAGAATCGTCCGGAGATGGATGGGGGCCATGAGCAAACGCTCCAGGGCGTCGATCCGCTTCTCAAAGCTGATAACGATGGCCGCCATGGAAGTAGTCGAAAAGAGCATCGTCATGCCCACCAGGCCGGGACTGACTTCCGAGATCCCCTGTGGGTTTCTTAAATAAAAAGCCAGGATGAAGACAAGGGGGAGCATCAGGCCCCAGCTGATCAGGGGGGGCTTCAGATAATAGGCCTTGAGGTCTTTTCGGGCGATGTAATAAGCTACTTTTAATTCTTTCCCCATTATCCCGGTCCTCCCATTTTTACGGGTTTATCGACGCGCATAACCTCGGCATCCACCCCGGTTAATTTCACAAAAGCATCCTCAAGGGTCGGGGTCAGCGTCTGGATGGAGAGAATGCCGATTCCTTCCGCATTCAATTGGTTCAAGATTTGACAAACTGACCCATGCAAGGATTTTCCGTATAAGCGAAGTTTATCTTCGACCAATGCCGCCTTTTCAACCCCCGGAAGAGCCTCCATTTTGCCGGGCAAGGCCTGGGAAACAGGATTCGGCCGGATTTCCAGGACTTCCGTTTCTTTCACCCTCTCCTTCAAAGCCTCCGGTGTATCGGTGACCCGGATCTTCCCCTTGACGATAATGGCCACCCGGTCGCACAGGTCCTCCGCCTCCTGGATCAGATGAGTCGTGAGAAAAACCGTTACTCCCTTCTTCTTCAGATTCTTGATCACTCCCCGGAGCCCCCGGGCGCTCATCACATCCAGGCCGGTGGTGGGCTCATCAAGGAACAGAATTCGGGGACGATGCACCAGGGCGGCGGCAATGGTCAGCCTTCGCTTCATGCCCCGGGAGAACCCCTGAAATTTGCCGTCTTTGCGGTCGAGCAGGTTGAACTCCTGGAGAAGTTCCTCGCTTCGTCCCCTCCATTCCTTTTTGGGAAGGCCGTAGAGCTGGCCCATGTAGATTAAATTCTCCATGGCGCTAAGTTCACCATAAAGGTTCGAGCTTTCCGGGACGACGCCCACGCTTTCCTTGGCCCGCACCGGCTCCTTTAGGACGTCATGCCCGTTGACCAAAGCTGACCCGGAATCCGGTCGCAATAATCCCACGAGCATCCGGATGGTCGTTGTTTTCCCCGCCCCATTGGGGCCGAGAAATCCGAAGATTTCGCCCTCCCGGACCGAAAAATCAAGGTGATCCACAGCTTGGACCTCCCCAAAGCGCTTGCAGAGTTCCTGAACCCGGATAATCTCATTTCCCTCCACGGCTTCTCCTTTCTTAGATTTTTCACCGCAGAGCACGCAGAGATCGCAGAGTTAAATCATTCTAAAGACAAATTTAAAAGGCCCGCTCTTTTTTTCGTCTTTACATTTTAATGCTTCTCCGCGTTCTCTGCGTTCTCTGCGGTTAATCCTTTTTTTACTTTTTCTGTTTTTCCTCAGCGGCGCAAGGATGCTCCCCTTTGGGCCCGTGGCACTCCTGGATTTGCTCGGGAGTGCATTCTTCTGGTTTCCCTCTTAATTTTTCCGGGCATTCACATCCACCCTTCTTTTCCGAACAGCACATTATTTCTTCCCCCCTTTCCCGGCAGCAGTCTGCCGAAAGATTTGCAGAAATTTTTCCAGGCTCCTCAGGTTCTTTTCCATAAAAGGAATCCAATTCCGCAATAATTCCTCTCCTTCGCTCGTAAGCTTGTAGTATCGGCGGGCTGGCCCGGTACCGGAGGTGTCCCAGGTGGAGGCGACAAAGCCCTCCTCCTCCAATTTGCGTAAATGACGGTAGACCATCCCAGGGTCGGCCGGCCCGTCCAGGAAACCAAATTCAATGATTTTTTCCAAAAGCTCGTATCCATAAGATGGCTTTGTGCGCAGGGCCAGAAGAAGGCAAGGTTGAATAAACCTCTCAGTTTTCCCGCCCGGACAATTGCAACTGTCTCCGCTACTGCATTCTCTATTCTTGCACATAAAATGATCCTATATGTGTTTTAAGCCTATAGTTGATCAAATCCAATTTTATGTCAAGAAAAATCTTAATACCCGCCCCCTCCCCGATGAGCCCGACGCGAATAATCCGTGGAAATTTCGTACAACTTATTTTCCTTCAGGAATTTAAAAGGCCCCGCAAGGGCTGCGGCGAGGAATTATAATTGATTAACCGTATAAAGGGGAATTAAATCCTTAAGCATTTCTGCGGAACGGTAAGGGTTGACAATTCCGCAAGTGCAAGGGCTGGCCAAGATGATACTTCCCTCCCAAAAGTCCAGTTTTCCTGTCTTGATGCGGCGGATCACATCCCGGACCAACTTGGGAGAGACCATGCCGTGGCCGCACATGGTGGTAAACTGCCGGATGTCCGGAGGGGGAAGCCGGTCTTTGTTTCCCTGGATTCCCAGGGAAAGATTGATGGTGTGAGGATTCAAGCCTGCTTCGGCGGCGATTTCGCGGACCCGGTCAATCAGACCGCTGACCATTATCGAAATCCCTTCGTCCTTTTCTTTGATCCGGGTCAGGGCTTTTTTTAATTGCTCCCGGTTATTAAAGACGCAGTAGACTTTGGCTCCATCTTTGATGCTTGCGAACCATTCTTCCGGCTTCACCCCGCTGTATAGATTTTTACGAAGGGTGGATACGAGCATATTCGCCGGTTTTTGGGTGTATATGAGTTCAGCCAGCCGTCGTATCTTCGGCTCACTGCCTTCATAGTTGAACCCCCTGGCAGGGTAAACGAAGAGCACATACTCCCGCTCCAGTAAGTCAATCGGTCCTTCCCGGTGTAAACTGTGAGTCATAATTCCTTCCTCTTATTGGCCCTTCCAATGCCCATATTGATCTTAGCGTTTGGCCGCCAGGTGAACCCTTCGGCTTCGATGGTCTTGATCACTTCAAGCGGAATGGTCAATCCCGGTTCAAGGCGGGTGATGACATCCACGCAAAAGACGCTGTCCACTTCCTTGGCGACCTCTTTTAGGGTGCGAAGGATAGGGCCTAAGTCAGGCCGCTTCACTTTTATTTCCATAATGGCGCTCAGAACCCGCTCGCCCATCAATTCCGGTTTGAGATCTCCGGTCTGCGAGTCCAGAATCATGTCATTAAAGGGGTTTTCCGGCTCAATCGCGGTAATGCCTGCTTTGGCCATGGCCCGGGTGATCTTCTGGATGTTCGTTAGGTCCATCCCCATAGTGGGCCGGCCAACTTCAATGGCGATTCCAACATCATCCGGTCCTACCCGGTTGGTGGCATCGTTGGTTTTCGACTCCTCCGTTCCCCGGCCGGCAATGCCCGTTAGGGCATGGGTGGCATTGGGGTCGCTGAAATATTTCCGCAGCGCCCGGGGATAGTCGTACACCTGCGGGGATTCTTCAATCGCTTCTACGGGACAAATTTGGGATCGTAGACATGTGCCGCATTCATAACATTTTTCTTGGTCCACCGCGCTCTTGATTTCTTCAAAGTAAATCGCGCCAGCCGGGCAATAGGGCTGGCAACGCCCGCAGCCCACACAACGTTCTTTCCGGATCAGCATTGCTTCTTATCCTCCATGGCAGGAAAAAAACGGGCCTGTTTTCTCCGTTTGCCGAAATTCTGAAGGTTTGGCGGAATCGCCTGAAGTGGCGGCTTGATCAGTTTGTTAACCTCGGACCCGGCCTCTCTTCCGTTGAACATAAGATAATGCAGCGGGCCAGCGGCCGTTATGTCTCCCAACAAGGCCCCTCCCGCCATCCGGCCTTGGAGAAGAAAGGCCTGCCGCAATGAACCCTCGGCGGGTTTCCCGTAAGATATTTCTTCGGAACCTTCCACCTGCGCCCCCAGCATCGCGATGGAGAGTCCTTGCAGGTTCATCGAGTTGGGGCGGGTTAAAACCTTCAGGGCCATGGGGTTGGGCGGGTACAGATTCTCCGCGGCCAGCTTCCCCTGGGAGACTGCCTGGGGCCAGGTCCAGGGAGTAAGCTTCTTCCCTTCGGAAGCCGAGATGGTTACCGCGTCCCCCGCGGCGAAGATTTTGGCGTCGCGGGTTTGCAAGGCAGGGGATACCAGAAGTTGGCCATTTTCAAGAAGGCCGGAGCTTTCCAGGAAGGCCACATGGGGAACGGACCCAACGGCGATGAGCAGGGTCTCGCAAGGAATCCCATTCCCATCCAAATTTACGGCCCGGAGGAATCCTTTCTCCCCGTCGGCATATTTCAGGGTTTGCCCTAAGAAGAGACGAATGCCGATCCGCCGGAAATGGTCTTCCACCACTCCCGCGGCATTACCATTGAGCGCCTGAGGCAAGAGGTGTTCCTCTTTTTCCACGAGGGAAACTTGAAATCCAGAAACCCGAAGGTAGGCCGCTGTTTTGACTCCTACCAGCCCTCCCCCGAGCACTACGATTTGCCGGTCTTTGGTAATCCATTCTCGAATTTTTTGAGCTTCCGGAAGGTTGCGAACGGGAAAGATCCCCCGAAGGGAATCCAGTCCCTCTATGCGGGGGATGATGGGCCGTCCCCCCGGTGCCAGTATCAAACGCTCGTAGGCTATTTTCTCCTGATTTTCAAGGTGAAGGGTTTGGTTTTTTCTGTCGAGGGATTGAACCCTTACTCCGGTGAGAATCTTTAGAAACGGGCTTTCCTCTGGTTTTAAGTAAAGGAGTTTCTCTTCTTCCACCTGCCCGGCCATAAACTGGGGTAACATGGGACGGCAGTAACCAACTGTCCCTTCGGCTTCGATAAGGACTACGGACTTTTGCGGCCAGCATTTCCGGCAATGCAACGCAGCCTGAAACCCGGCAGGCCCTCCGCCAACGATTACGATTTCCATAATGAACTCATTCCTGGAGGGTTCAAGGGGCCGAGGGTCCAAGGGGTCAAGGGGGAATTTTTTAAAATACATTGTTTCACTGGAATCCTTGACCTCTTGAATCCTTGAAGCTTCTATTTCAAAAACCAGTCCAGAATTTCCTGGGCCTGGGCAGGGTGATCGAAATGGGTAAGACTCCCGCCTTGAGCTGCAAGCTTTTCCCCGAGCAATTTCCGGACCCCTTCACTTCCCCAGAGAGGAAGAGGAACGGCTACGCCTACTCGAATTCCCAGGGCGGCTAATCCCAGAGCTAAGGCCAGATCCTGGCAGCTTTTGAGCCCGGCGAAACAGACTCCTTTAAGATCCTTTAGCCTCCCGGCCCCAGCAAGGGTCTTTACAGCCAACATCGGGCCTTCACGGTCATCCAGAATTCGAACCGGGGGCGTTTGCTTAGGAGAGGCCAACCCCCTTTTTATCATCCATAGGGCGGCATCTCCCCAACCCGCTATGCCATAGCCTTCGCCTTGTAGAGAAGAAGCCACTTCCCCAGGAATCCACCCCAGGGACTGCTGAAGGTGATCCGCTCCACCCAGGAGGGCGATTCGGTTAGTGACCTTTTTCTTAAAAAATTCTTCCAATGGTTGGGGAGCCATAATGACCTCGATTTCATCAACGAGGTCGGGGGGAGGGGCAAAGGAGGTTTCTGAAATAACTTCAGCCTTTTGGCTTGCCTGCCGAACGATTTTCGTTGCCCCCTTAGGATCATGGGAGGAAATCAGGGGAACATCCAGCCTCCGGCAAAGCTCAACCATGGATGGATCCGTGCCCGGCCCGGCGATCAGGAGATGAATTTTGCCGGAACTCACAACCAGCTCTGCTTCTCCTGAGGTACAGGCACAGGGTAAAAAGCGGCCATTGAATGTAACCCAGTCCCCCAGGGAAACGAATCGCTCTCCACCCTTGAAGCTTCGCGAAACCTCCTCTAAGACAGCTTTAGAGGGGTTGCCGCAGATTCCGATGATTGGCCCCGGTTGCGCCAGAAGTCCATAACCGACTTTGAGAGAAAGTGTCCGCTCAGAACTCTTAGGGGTTTTTCTTTTCTCCCGCAAACCCAAAGTTAGGATTCCGAGGCGCAAAGCCTTGAGGATCAAAGCCTCGGGAGATGCCGCAGGCCTGTTCAAATAAGAAGCAGAACTTGCGACCTCCCCGGACGAGAGTTTTTCCATTCCAAGTTTTTTCATGGCCTGAGAGAAGATTTTTTCCATGGGTGGATGAACGGAAACTTCAGGACGCTCAATCCCGTCCATGGCTTCCAGAGTCCCATTGAGAGTGAGACGCAAGAGCAGCGCGGCTACCATCCCATCCCGATCGAGGCCACATAATCCGCGATCCGGTCCGCGGCCAAAGGGATCGATCCGACAGGGGCCTTGCAGACACCCATAAGGACAACTCAGGCCAACCCTAAGAAAACCATCCTGGGGCTGCAGCCTTTCATAACGGTCCCAATTGATCTTAATTCCCCTTTGGTATGCTGATTTTAGGAGTTCTTGACTGAGGGGATCAACAGTCTTTAAGTGAATCGTGTCCATAG
>CAZIDC010000062.1:0-10422 GCA_964537885.1 uncultured Syntrophaceae bacterium
GTTAAAATACCGCAACCCATTTTAAAGGAAATGGTCCTTGCGGGTCAAGCCAAGAAAAAATCTTGACATTTTTTGTGAAGGAGCATATCTTATTTTCGTTTTTTCCAAACCTGTATCGATGGGGGCCTTTTCTCAATTCCATTTACCCCTGATGCCAAGGAGATGACAGAAAAGAGAATGAAGGTCATTTCCCAAGACCCAGTCAACCGATTAAAGCCTATCGTTAGGCCCTACAGGACCGGATCCCTAAAAGAAGGAAAGGACGGACAGCCATGAAAATATTCATCCGGGTGTTGGCGATTGCTGCCGCTTTGGTTGCCGGAGTGAGTTTTGCAGCCGATGTCCAATTCCAAACGGGGGGTCAGTACGACGGGTGGAAGGACGGCAACAATAACCAGGGCAGCCAGGCGTATGTTCCTTTGTAAGTCAAAGCCCAGCACAAGCAATTTTCCATGGGGGTGTTGACCGGCTATGCTTATACCTATTATGACCCCTCCGCGGGAGACAGCCAGTCTTTGAGCCAAATGCTCGATACGAAGGTCAACTTTGCTTACGAAATTATGGAAAAATTGCCCGTCGACATCCTTCTGGGGCTTGATTTCAACCTCCCTTCCGGCAAGACCGCTCTTAAGCAGAAGGATCTCGTCCTGATGATGGATCCTGATCTCGTTACCATCACTCAGTTGGGAGAGGGCTATAATATTAACCCCACCCTGACGATGGCTAAAGAGTGGTCCAACTGGGTTGCCGGTCTGGGCCTTGGGTATGTCTTGCGGGGGAAATATGATTACAGCCAGGATTTAAGAAATTATGATCCGGGCAATATCTTCAATACTACCGCCGAAGTCCGTTTCGACTTTTTACCTAACTGGAGCGCCCGCCTCTTCGGGAATTACACCTGGTATGAAAAAGATCAGGTGGAGAGCAGCGACTTCTACCGGGAGGGCGATTTTTTTCTTGCGGGTCTGGGACTCCAGCACACCCAAACGAAATGGGCTGCCTCCTTGACCTTACGCAGCCTTTTCAGGAATAAAAGTAAATTTCAGGAGCAGGCTGGGACTCTGGCCACCGAAGAACAAAACAGCCACGGGAATGAATGGATTGGGGATCTGGCGTTTAAATATTTTGTGAACGAGCAAACGACTTTGCAATCTTATCTCCAGGGCCTGCTGGTTCAGGACAACGGGTATCCCTCGGATTCCTCCCATTTTATCGGCAAGAGACAAAAGCTTTCTCTCGGAATCGGCGCTTCCCGCAGGCTGAACCAACACCTGGAAGCGGAGCTTCTGGTCAAAGGTTTTGTCATGCACGACGAGGAAGCCCGGTATCCCGAATATCGCAGCGAACGCACCTACCAAGGGTTTTCCGCAGGGGGACAATTGACCGGAAGGTTTTAGGAATCCGGATTAGAGATCCTCAGCCGCCTTTCTTGCGGTCTCGAGCCATCCCTCCAGTTCGGAAGCCGCGGCGATCTTTTGAACCGCCTTCCGAACTCTTCCCGTCTCTACTTCCACCACTCGCAAATCGAGGCGAATTTGCCCCTCGATGATTTGGTACGCTCCCAGGATCATCCTGCGGGCGCCGATTAATTGGCCAAGCTTTAAGCGAGTCGCATCATCCACCAGCGATGTCGTTCCCAGGCGGAGCTCTTCAAGGGCTAACAGTAAACGTTCCCGCTCTACGACCACATAATCCCCCCTTTTTTTCATGGCCTCGATGATCTGGGCCGATAAAAGCTCTCCCAGGTCCGGTTGCGACGAGCCCCCGGGGCTCAGGTTTTCCAAATCCCAGACGGCTACGGTAAGCCCTCTTTCGCGCATCGGGGGGTTGGAGGCGCAGGAGGGGAGAAAAAGGATCCCCATCATCAAAGACAGTAAAAATTTTCTGTTCCCAAGCACGGCTTCACCTCAGGGCAACTTCTTCGATCTTCTCCTGTACCTTGTCATCCGCTTTGATCGGCCTTTCCTCCTTCAGAACGCGGACAAAGCATAGATCGGGCTCCACGCGCGCAACTTCAACCAGGGCTACCACTCTGGGAGCGCTGCGGAGTTCTTTCCCTTTATATTGCATGGCCGCTTGTTCTTCGATGACCTCGAATTTGGTCCCGGATACCACCCCTTGTTTGGAGCCGATATTCAAGATCCCCTGAACCCCCGAGGCTTTGGCCACATAACCCCGCAAAGGATACTTGGAGATAACCGTCTTAAGGATTTCCCGGTTCATCTGGAAAAGTTCCTTGTCCAGGGATTCCTGGGTACCCAGCTGCCGGGTGGTCACCTGGGGAATGGCTGATGTCTCCGTATCGATAAGCCTTAAGCTGAGCAAGGTGCTCTGGGGCATATAAAAGATGGACCCGGTTCCGATCAATTTGGCGGCCAGAACCTTGCCGAGTTTGAGCTGGGTCTCCGGATTGGCTAAGTCCGAGGATCCGAGGTTTAATTCTTCGAGGAGCCGCTCGACTAAAACCCGCTCGACCACCCGGACCCGGCCCGAGGCGTTGAGATGGTCGGCAAGCTGGGCCATGAGAACGGTTGAAAATCCATCCCGTTCCGCCAGCCCGCCCTTCTCTTGAAAGTCAACAAAGGAAAGGATCATGGGCTGGGAAGTCCAAGTGTCTTCGCTTTTTTGCCGGGCCTCCTTCTGAGCTCGATACCGCCCGGCCAGGTCTTTGACTAATTGATCAATCCGTTTCTTTTTTTCCACGTCCTTCTGGAGGGCCAATGTTTCCTGGGCCTTTTTGGCCAGGACCAACGCAAAGGTGTCATTCTTCTCCAGGGCCAACGCCTGGCGGTAAGACTCCAAAGCTTTATCCCAGTTTCCCTCTTTTTCGTAGGTAAAACCTTTATTGGTCGTCCCCTCGATGTAGTAAGGATCGATGCTTACGGCTTGATCGTATAATTCCCGGGCTTTGCCGTATTGTCCCTGGTTGACATACAGGCGCCCCAACTGGTTGTATTTCATTGCTTCATGGTAAGGTTCGGCCACCTCTTTGCGGGCCGCCGTCTGATATTCCGCCTCAGCCTCTTTCTTCTTATTCTGGGCGTAGAGAAGGTCTCCCTTGATCACATGAACATAAGCTCTATCCGGGGCCTTTTGCTCAACCTCTTGAGCAAGCTGGAGGGCCTTATCCCCCTGTCCTTTCTTCGCATAGACCGCCGAAAGGCCTTCTTTGCCGAGAATCTCCCCCTGGGCCTCCTTTTGCGCAAGATCTTTAAAAACCCCTTCCGCTTCGTTATAGTTTTTCTCTTTCAAGGCAGCATAACCCTTAACCACCTTGGCCTTGACATTCCGCGGATTCTTTTTGATGACTTCTTCGCTGATCGCTTTGGCCATTTTGGTTTGTTTGCGCTGCAATTCTCTTTCCGCCAGCCTAACCAACATCATCTCGGTTGTTTTCCCCCCGCCCTGGAAAGAATCAAGCACCTTGAGGCCGGGCCCGATGATCCATACCGCTGGTAGGATCTGACGGGCTTTATAGGTCTCACTGACGCCGGCCCGATCCACGAGAAGCGGGAAAATAAGGCCGGTCTTGGCGGCAAAAGCGGCGACTTTTTCCTGCGGGGTCAGGGTAATCGCCCAGACGGTCAGGGCCGCCCCTTTGTATTGTTTGGCCAGCTGGTTGAGGCTCAACAACCCTTCCTGGCTCGGCCTTGATTCCCCGTCAAAAAAATAGAGAATGACCATAGGCCGGGTTTTCATCGAAGATAAATCATGGACCTGGTTCTTCAGATCTTTAAGGGAAAAGGCCGGGGCGATTTGGCCGGGGGAAAGCTGGCCATAACAGACCTCGGCCCCCCAAAGGATTCCGCATATCCCGATCCATAAAAAAGCTCGGTGCTTGATGGACATCTTCTTCATCTGGCATCCCTCCCTTTAAAGTTCAGGCCATCATTACTCAAAGTTTTTTCTCGGCGACGGGGATCAGTCGAACCTGAAGAGGTGTCTCGCCCTCTTCATTTAACTGAACCTGGGCCTCCCATTCATGGTAATTCTGCAGGCTTAAACGAACTTCATGTTTTCCGACAGGAAGCTCCAATTGGGCAGGAGTATTTCCTTTGAACTGGCTATCTACAAAGATTTGAGCCCCGACCGGCGCGCTCTCCACTTTTAGCAAAGCAGTTTTAACTTTTTCGACCTTTGGCAGAATTTCGGGTTTGGCGATTACGGGGGAAGTCTTTTTCTCGGGGATTGTCAAATAATAGGAGAGACCCCCAATGACGCCGGCGATGATTACGGCGGCGATGAGAATAACGGTCCCCTTTTTTTTCTTTTTTCCCTTGGGGGAGGCGGCTCCTTCTTCCGCAAGGCCGGTTTCCCCTTTCGGCAGGCTTTTTTTCAAATCCTCGGCCAGCGCCTCTCCCGTGGCATAACGCTCCTCCGGATCTTTGTTGAGGCATTTCATGATGATTTGGGAGAGATTCAAGGGAACTTCAGGATTGATGTCGGCGGGGGGAGGTGGATGATCGTGGGTAACCGAATGAAAGATCGCCGCCAGGCTCTTACCCAAGAAAGGCCGCGCGCCCGTTGCCAGCTCATATAAGATGACCCCTAAAGAAAAAAGGTCAGAACGCCCGTCCAACGGCTGGCTCGTGGCCTGTTGCGGAGACATATAGGCCGGGGTGCCGAGAATTTCTCCTGCCTGAGTCTGGATGGAGGCCGTGGGGTCTTCGATATGGGCGATGCCAAAGTCGGTAATCTTGATCCGGCCCGTGGGCTGGATGATGATATTGCTGGGTTTTACATCGCGGTGGACAATTCCTCTCTGGTGGGCATAATGAAGGGCCTCTCCCATCTGGAGGCCCAGATCCACGATTTCCTCGAAGCCGAACTTCTTGCGCTCGATGAGTTTATCGAGAGGTTCCCCTTCTAAAAACTCCATGGCGATATAAACCGTTCCCCGATCCTGACCAATGTCATAGACCGTTACGATGTTGGGATGGGATAGCCGGCCGATCGCTCTGGCTTCTTTAAGAAACCTCTGGACAAAAGCCTCGGTGGTCATTCGGTCCTCGCGCAAAACTTTTACCGCGATGGACCGCCCAATTTCTGGGTCATGGGCCTGGTAAACGATCCCCATGGCCCCCCTTCCCAACTCTTTTACAATTTGATACCGTCCATAATTCATAATAAACCATTTAAAAAATCGTAAGGCGTGAGGCGATAGGCCAAAGGTAAAAAAATATTCTTACGCTCTCGGGACTTGCGCTCTCACGGTTTACCGAGTTTCCCTTAGAAACTCTTTTACGGTTTTCAGGGGGATTAAAAAACCAACCGTTTCCGTCCCCCGGAATCGCCCTTTAACAACCGCCACGATGTTTCCCTGGGTATCAAACACGGGGCTTCCACTGCTCCCAGGAAGTATTTCCATGTCCACCTGCCAAAGGGGTTGATGGTTCACAAGCCTCATGGGCCCGACGATGAGGCCCGAGTGGATTCTTCCCCGGTGATGGATCGGGTCCAGGATGGAATAAACCTTTTCGCCCGTCGCCAAGAGATCCCGACCCTTACTTAGAGAGATGGAAAGGTCAACCTTTGATTGGATGGCCATCAACGCCAGGTCCCGGTGGAGATCGATCTTTAGCAAACGACCCCCGAATTCCTGGCCGCTATGGAGAATAACAGTGACCTCTTCCACTCCCTCAAGGTCATGGGCCGTAGAAAGGATTAGCCCCTTCTGGTCGATGATAAAACCGGAAAATTGAAGGGGGGCATTTCTCGCCCTGGCTTTGACACAAACGACCGCTTCCTTTTGGGTTAAAACGGCGGGGGGCACTCCCGGATTAATATTTTTTACTTGGGGGGGAAGATTTTTCGAGTAGCCTTCAAGATAAGTCCACAACTCTTCAAGTTTCTCCCCGTCGATCTGCCCGTTCCGGGTATATTGCCCGCTGACCAGGGTGGCCAGAGGAGATTGGGGTTTTATCAATAGCAGCCAGTTTTCCTTGTCCCTGGAGGCGTTCAATTGGACCGTATCCGCCTCCGGAGAAGTCCGCGAAACTTCGAAACCGGAATCAACCAGCCAGCGAGAAAGCGCGCCTTCGGCCTCAAAGGGAGGCAAAGGATAGAGCCGCCCGGTACTTCCGGGGAGAGCGAACAGAGAAGAAGATAACAGGAAGAAAGATAAAAAACAACCGGCGCTGGCCAGGATCAGGAAGACACGATTTCGCATAAGATTACCGTAATATTATCATGACCTCCGGCGGACTTGGCCAGAGTGATGAGTTGATCAACTTTTTGGGGAAGGTCGAGGGAGAGAGAAAGCGTCTCCTGGATGGCCTGATCCTCCACCATACTGGTCAGTCCATCGGAACAGAGCAGGAAAAGGTCTCCGTCCATGCTTTTCCCCCGGAGGAGGTCGACCGCCAAACTCTCTTCCACTCCCACAGCCCTTAGAATCACGTTGCGGAGAGAATGCCTTTTGGCTTCCACCTGGGTAATAAGACCTTGATCGATTTGATCCTGAACCAGGGAATGATCCCGGGTGAGTTGCCTCATCTGCCCCTGGCGCAAACGGTAAGTCCGGCTGTCCCCTACATGTCCAAGAACATAATGCGGGCTGCAAAAGGCCACTAATTCGGCTGTACAGCCCATTCCCTGATGGTTTTTTTCTTTGGCCAGATCCCGAATCCTGGAGTTGGCCAAACGAAAGGTCTCCTGGACCAGTCCAAGGCATTCCTGCTCCGATCGCCCTTCGCCTCTTGAAAAAATGTCCACTGCGGTTTCCGAGAAGATCCGGCTGGCCACTTCTCCGGCGGCTGCTCCACCCATTCCATCGGCCACTGCCCAAAGACTTAGTTCGGGTTTTAAGACCAGCGCGTCTTCATTGTTGGAGCGCCTGAGGCCGACGTCTGATTTCCCAAAGGAGATGATTCTGGACATAGCAATTCCCGAATAGCTTCCACCTTTCTCCCCAAGGGGGAGACCTCGGGGAAATATCCTAAATAATGCATTTTACGCATTATCCGGTCCGAAGGGAATAATTATTTTTCTTGACCGGAAAAGTGCTTGGAGTATAATTTAACCGAAAATATGAAACGGCCACCCATCATCGTTGTCCAACTTGTTCATATCCTGGGTCCCATGAAAGGCGAGATTCAGGAATTCGCTGAACCTGCCATTGCGATCGGCCGCCATCCAAGCTGCCACGTTCACTTCCCGGTCGATATGACCAATATCTCCCGGAAACATGCTGAAATCGTTCGGGAAGGGAATCAATTCAAACTGGTGGACAGCAGCGCCAACGGCACGTTCGTAAACGGGAAAAAGGTGACCGAGGCTTACCTGAAAAACGGCGATGTTTTGGAGTTTGCCGAGGGGGGGCCGAAGGTCAGCTTTCTAACCCAGATGAAGGAAGACTCTTCCGCGGTGGAAACCCCGCCGCCCCCACCTAAAAAAGAAACCCCCGTATATGTTAAACCAGAACCACGGGTGGAGCGGCGGGAAGCTGAACCGCCGCCAATAAGAAAACCGGAAGCGCCCCCGCTCAGGGAAGAAGAACCAGAAGAAAAAATATTGGTCCAGAGTGTTAAAGCCCCCTTGATTATCCAGTACGGCCCCACCCTGCGGTCTTATAAAGAGTTGCCGATCACCCTCGGAAAAAATCCCAAGTGTCATTTTGTGATCAACCATCCCGCGATTTTTGACCAGCAGGCCCAGATTTTTTTCAGCCAGAATCAATACTGGATAAAAGACCTCACCGGTCAGAGTTCGATCCGAATTAACCGGCGGCCGATCGCCCAGCAGGCGCCCCTGAAAATGAACGATGAGCTGGCCTTAAGTCCTCAGGGTCCTTTCTTTCACTTCCTCGGAGAAGGACGGCTGGCTGAAGCTGAACCCCTACCAGACGAAAGGCCATCCAGTCCAAGGGAACAACGGAAAGAAGAGACGAAAGGGAAACCCCAGGAGGAAAAATCTTCCAAAGGATTGTTCTCCGTTTTCAAAAAAATCGTGGACCGTTAAACCGCCTTTATCCGGAAACATTCGATGGAGGTCAAGATGCAGGTCCCTTCCATGCCTTTTAAGGTTTTGGCCCTGGCCCCTTTCAGGCCTCAAGAGGAAAACCCCTGGCGTAAAAAACCGCTTCTCATCGATAAGGCAAATGTGGACCGGGCCCTTGAGGACCTTGGCCTTTCCCTTTATATTTCGCTTCCGAAGAACCTCTGTGCCTCCGGAGGGCTGGACATTCGCTGCCAGAGGCTCAAGGATTTTCACCCCGACCGGCTGATCGAAAACCACCCTTTTCTAAAGAATCTTCTCGCCGCCAGAAATTTCGCCGAGGGCGCGGGGGCCCAGGGCCTTTCCGAAGAAGAAGTGTACAGTCGCCTGCGGGAATGGCCGGACCTCCCGAGTATAATAAAGATGGAACGGCCCAAACCCCAAGCAGCGCCTTCGTCAAGCCCGGTTGACGATATTTTAAAAATGGTGGCCCTGCCGCAAGAAAGCGCCGGCCCCGCGGCTGCCGCCCAATCGTTTCGCGCTCAGGTAGATTCCGTCCTGCAGCAGATCTTGGGCCATATTTTTTCCAGCGAAGAGTTTCGCAACCTCGAATCCGTCTGGCTGGGGCTGCGCACTTTTTTAAAGCAAGGGAAAGTGGACGGGGCCATAACCTTGGAAATCGTGGACGTTTCCCACGAAACCCTTGAAGAAACGTTGGCCCATTTAACGGCCGTTTTGATCGAGAATCTCCCTTCCCTCATCCTCCTCGATCTTCCGCTGGACAATTCCCCTCGCCATCTTGAACTGCTCGAAAAGATCGCCCTTTTTGCCGAAACGCTTATGGTTCCAACCATCTTCTGGATAACCCCGAAGTTCTTCTATCTCAATTCATGGCAAGAGCTGCCGAAACTCCCTTTCATCCCCCATTATCTTGAGGAACAGCCCTTTGCCAAGTGGCGCCGCCTGCGGGGATTTCCTTCGGCCAGATGGATTGCCGCCACCTTTAACCGGTTTTTGGCCCGTAATTCCTATGGCCCCGATAACCAGCCCAGCCTGGTTCGCTTCGAAGAAAAACAGGAGCTCTGGGCCAGCCCGGTCTGGGCCATAGCGAGCGTGATCAGTCAAAGTGTTCTCAGAACCGGCTGGCCGACCCGGTTCACGGAATGGCCCAATACTCGTCTTGAAGATCTGCCCTTGCATTCCTTAGGGGGGGATCGATATCTGCCAACCGAATTATTTTTGAGCGATGATCGAATGGATCAGTTTATCCGGGGGGGAATCATTCCTTTGGCGGCAACGTATAACAAAGACACGGCCTTCATAGCAGCTGAAACCACAGTGGCCGGCGCCTCCCTTAGCTATCTTCTCCTTCTTTCCCGAATCACCCAATTCCTCTTCTGGTGCAAAGACCATTTCGAGAAAGACCTTGAGGTCGCTGACCTCGAAAAAAACCTAACCCACGCCTTCTTTTTATTTTGGGAAAAAACCGGCCATCCCTCTCCCCCCAACCTTTCCCTTTCCGCCAGCAAACCAAGGCCCGGAAAACCGATCCTCATTCGGATCGCCCTTGAACCTTCCCGTCAGATTCTCCCTTCGGGAGAAAAGGTTGAGCTCGAGTTGAACTGGTAGAGCGAACCCGGTTAAAGGATAAGCTTTTTCAAGGCCTCTTGGAAAGCATCCGGGATGTTTTCGACCGCCTCCGGATCGATAATTTCCTGAAAGGCGGCAATACCGGAGAGTTGGGTAATTTGCAGGATGAAATCATCTGGGGGAAGAAATGTTGCCAGCGGGGCTTTTAACATCACGATGGGAAGACCCCCTAAATCCGTTAGCTCCCTCGTTTCCACCCGATAGCGCAAGTCCTCGAGCAGCTGAGATAGAGGAGGAAAATGTTTTAAATAAATAACCAGGGCTAAGTGGTTAATGAGGGACTGGCGCATTTCTTCGGGCTGGCGGGGTTCGGCACCCGAAACCATCGCCTGCAAGCGATTCAAAGGGCAATCACTTCGGTAGGATAGAATCCAGCGGGTGGGAGAGCTAACGGTAATCGGCTTATCCTCGCCCCCCAGCAAGTTAAGCGGATATTGAAAAGGGGTCATCTCCAGCGGATGAGGGATAGGGGGTAAAGGGGGTTGAAGCTTCCTGGGCAGGCCAAAGGGTTTTTCGCAGACCCGGGCAAACCGTTCCTGAAGTTCGGCAAAGGCCTTATCGGACCCGGGCACATCCTCCATCGTGGAGCTTTTGATGTAGTTCCCCAGGAGCCCCCGCGGGACGAAGAGCGGTTTTACGACCTCCAGGTGATCCCGGAGACGTTTGCTCAGTACCCGGGCCATCTTCTCCGTGGCCTGGCGCAACCTTAAGAATTCCTGATTATCAAGATGCTTACGGGAGGTCTCTTCAGGATTCATAATGGGCCCTCATTCTTAATAATCTTGATATCTTCCTTAACACAACTGCAGAAAGGTTGTCAATCAATTTATCTTGACC
>CAZIDC010000063.1:0-6231 GCA_964537885.1 uncultured Syntrophaceae bacterium
ATTTTTCCCCTCCTTCTGGATGCTGAAGTATTGTCAAAATCTAACCACAGAGAACACGGAGAAAAGATTAAATATTATGGTTTTATTATTAACCACATCCCGCAAAGACCGCCACCGGCCATCCAGAAAGATTTCCGTCCTGGCCAGTTCTCCCAGCACTCCGTAGGCCAGCGAAACTGCCCGCGTTCCCCCACCGGAGAAACGGATCGATTGTTCTCTTTGGCCCTCATCATGATCCAAAACTCAGTAAACACCGTCTATAACAAGTAACAGCTTTATTTTTCTCTTACCAGTTTGCGAAAGCTCCGCAGCTCCCGGGGCGGGCTGAGTCGGCTGCCGGTAAAACTCCAGGAGACCTCGGCCACATACAGATTTCCCCGGGAGTCGGTAGCCAGTCCGTGAGGAGCCCAAAATTGATGAGGTTTCTCCCCTGGGCGCAGATCGCCAAGCCGGGCCAATCGCTGACCTTGTAAACTGCAGATACTGATTCGAGGTCCCAAGTTGGGAAAGTCCTCATTGATCGTCAACGACGGGGCGAGTTCCCCGATGTAGCAAAGGGGTTCACCCTGGTTAGCGATATGCAGGCCGCATGGGCGGTGGAGGTTATTCCATTGAGTCAGGTAACGCCCGTGGGAGTCGAATACCTGAACTCGGTGGTTCTCGCGATCCGCCACATATACCTGCCCTGCTTGATCCGTGCCCACACTGTGGACCAGGTTGAATTCCCCGGGGTCGGAGCCTGGCTGCCCCCAGGAAAAGAGCAGCCTCCCCTCTGGAGAAAACTTATGGACCCTGGAATTCCCATACCCGTCGCCCACGTAAAAATCGCCCGTGCTTGGATCTATGGCCACTTTGGTCGGGCGGTTAAA
The DNA here is from genome assembly GCA_964537885.1 of uncultured Syntrophaceae bacterium. Taxonomy (GTDB): domain Bacteria; phylum Desulfobacterota; class SM23-61; order SM23-61; family SM23-61; genus CAZIDC01. Next base: position 870 of record CAZIDC010000063.1, read on the forward strand.
GGGGCGCCCCTCCTGGAAAAGAGAAGCCTTCCCCGGTGATCCCAGCGTCATAAGAAGCTTCCCTTCAGGCGTAAATTTTCGGACTACATGGTCGCCATCATCCACGCAGTATAGGCTGCCGTCGGGGCTTAGCGTAATCCCGTGAGGTCGTTTGAATAGTCCTTCTCCCCAAGAATTTAGGAAGTTGCCCTCCTGATCGAAGACCATCAAGGGGTGTTCGCCGCGGGAAAAAACATAGACCCTGTCCTTGCCGTCAACCGCAACATCCACCGCTTCCAGAAAAGACCACCCTTCGGGTAGTTTGGCCCAATCCAACAAAACTTCATAAGTAAACTTGTCCCCGCCCATTTTTACCATCATTCCCAATATCCTTTCTTGATCATTCATAGACTCCGTTTCCCTTGTCAAGGGTGGATTCTCTGGACAACCTCCCTTCACGGGTTCGCGTTGTTTAGCAGGATTTTCCTATATTGGCAAATTATCATAGCAAAAAGAACTCCTCTAAAATACCAATTACCTTCTGTTCTTTCCACCTTCCCCCATGATTAGCGCAACGGTAAGGTCTACGAGGCTTATATTGGGGGTCGCCACGATCCCGCTGTTGAGCTTCCACAATGCCGCAGTGGTGTTATGCCGTTTTAGTTCCTCCATAATATCCACCCCCCTTTTCCCCGCCAGCTCAACGGTTTGGCCGTCCACAATTCCCCCGGCCAGACAGGGAATACCAGCGATCCCGTCGGAAAATTGAAACCCTGGGCCGTCGGTTCCATCGGTATCCACCGAAGCCATCACGATGTTTTCACTTCCCGCAATTTTTAAGGCAGCCGTGAGAGCAAATTCCTGGTTGCGGCCACCGACCCCCTTTTCTCGCCCAACGGTTACGACCAACTCCCCGCTGGAAAACAGGGCGCAAGGGGGTTCAAACGGCTGGCTCCTTCGTTCGATGGTTTTGGCAACCGCAGCCATGTATCTTCCGGCTTGACTGGCCTCAATTTCAATTAATTCGTCGGCCAGCATCACCGCCTTAAAGCCCAGCTCCTCGGCCTTCCTTATAGCGGCCGGCAATTTCCCGCTCTGTCCCGGTCCGGGCATCAACCCGAAAATGCGGAAGGACATCTTGGCAAAGTCTTTGGCCTTGAGGGTTTCTTGCCCGGGGTCGGCCTGCGCCAGATGTTTTCTGACGGGTCCAGGGACGGCCTCCCAGGCATCCCACCGCTTAAGGGTAGCAACTGCCTCCTGAAAGGTTGTACAGTCCGGGAGGGTATGGAGCCAGTAATTGCCATGCATCCGCTGTTCATATTCCCCCGGATCGATCGACAGGATATGGATCATTTTTGCCGGATGGATGAAACCGGAGATTCTGCCCCCTTTCATCCGGTCTAAGTGGTTTCGGATCGGATTGAGTATCCTCGTCGGCATACCGCGCTCGATCTGGGTAACCATCGTTGTTTGGCGCAGGTCCTCCACGCTTAAACCGGGTGCCGGCAGGGTCAGAAGAGAGGATACGCCGTTGCCCACACAGGTGAAGACCAGGTCCTTCTCCGTCAGATCCTTGGTTAACCTTAGGATCCGCTCACACCCTTGGATACAGTCTTCATCAGGTGTCGGATGCCCCCCCAAGGTAACGCCTATTTTTTTAAGGATCACGGGGTGACCCTTCTTGTCAATCACATGACCGCCGGTAAGCCGGTCCCCCAACACGTCCTCTATGGCTTTGGCCACATTCTGGATCCCCTTGCCTGCTCCTAATACATAGATTCTTCCGATCCGGGAAAGATCGTAAACTTCATCGCCAGATTTAGGGTTCCCGATGGGCTCGAATTCTTTATTCCCAACGATCAGTTTCCCGTTCTCGATTCGAATGAGTTTAAGGGTGTTGGAGTATGGGTCCGCAGCCTGGAGACCGCATTCCAGAATCTGCAACATGACTTTCCGGCCGGGCACGTTGCCGGTAGAAAGGAGGGTTTCCCTATTTTGTATTCGCGTCCCCATCGGGGGTCCAAACTCCCATCTTTATTCTTTGGGCTCAAGCTCGCCCGTCAGAGAGTATCCATCATCAAGATGCTTTCTTTCCAAAAGACTTGAATACCCGAAGGCCCGCGTACTCGCCCTTCTCCCCCAATTCCTCGGCGATGCGGAGGAGCCGGTTATATTTAACGATATTCTTTTGGCAAGGAGGCCCCGTTTTTATCTGCCCAGCGGCCTCTAAGACCGCGAGGTCAGCAATCGTGGTATCTTCGGTCTCCCCCGATCGGGAGCTCAACATGGCCGCCCATCCCGCTTCGCGGGCGATTCGTATCGCCTCCAGCGTCTCGGTCAAGGTGCCGATCTGGTTGGGCTTGATGAGAACGGCGTTGGCCGCTTTCCGTTCGATTCCCTTCCGGATGCGGGCGGGGTTAGTCGTGAAAAGGTCATCCCCGACCAACTGCACCTGGCCGCCAATCCGCTGGGTCAAAGCCTCCCAGCCCTCCCAATCTTCCTCCGCCAACCCGTCTTCAATGCTCATGATGGGGTAAGCCTCCGTCCATTCAGCCCATAGATCCACCATTTGTTGCGAAGTGAGGCGGCGCCCTTCGCCGCTCAGTCCATATTGCCCATCATCATAAAGCTCGGAGGCTGCGGCATCGATCCCGATAAAACATTCTTTCCCGAGTTTGTAGCCGGCTTTTTCAATGGCGGCGGCGATGACCTCTACTCCCTCCCGGTTGGAGCTTAGAGACGGGGTGTAGGGGCCGCTGGCCTCCGGGACGCCGTAGCCTTTCTTCTGCAAAACCTCCCGCAGGGCCTGGTAAACGTTGGCCCCGGCAAGGAGGGCGTCCTGGAAACTCAAGAGGCCCGCAGGAATCACTAAATACTCCTGAAGGTCAACCGAGCTTTGGGCATGGGAGCCCCCGGCGAGCATATCAAAGACCGGCACCGGAAGGCGGAAAGGTCCTTCCCCCCCTAAATAACGGTATAAGGGAACTTTCAGGTGGACGGCAGCGGCGTAAGCTGTCGCCAGAGAGACCGCCAGAATCGCATTGGCGCCCAACCTGCCCTTGTTGGGAGTACCATCTATGCTAAGAAGCTTCTCATCGACTTCTTTTTGGCGGGTTGCCTTCACCCCCTTCATCGCGGGTGCGATCACCTTGCGGACATTTTCTACGGCTTGGCAGACCCCTTTCCCTCCGAAGCGCTGGGGATCGCCGTCCAGGAGCTGAATTGCTTCGCTGCTTCCGGTGCTGATCCCAGCAGGCACGGCAGCCCTGCCATAACTACCACCGGTAAGAATTACCTCTGCTTCAACCGTAGGGTTGCCCCGGAAGTTCAACACTTCCCGGGCCCAAATTTTTTCAATGGTATCCAGATTCGCCATCTTTTTTCTCCTTAGCGACTCGTGAAGATGAGAAACAAGGCTTTCAGAAATAGTTCAGCCTTTTGAAAAACGGGTGCATTATTTTGAACCATCTAATGGGAAGATGCAAGATTAACTGGCATGGGTCTCCGCTTTTTTCTCCCTATTCCGCTTAAGAAGCTTGAATTTCCGCCAACTACCTTTTATCATAATAGCTGAAATGAAAAATAAATTGAATATGGATCCTATATCCCGGTGGATTTCCACCCGGGTATTCTATGGATGGTGGCTTCTCTTCCTCTGTTCTTTGGTCGTTGCCGCGGGGTCGGGCATCCTTTACCATGGCTTTACGGTTTTTTTCCTGCCTTTGAAGCGGGACCTGGCCGTGAGCAGCGCCGCCATTTCCCTTCTCTATGGGGCCGCCCGTCTGGAGGGCGGTGCGGAAGGCCCCCTGGTTGGCTATTTGATCGACCGGTTTGGGCCCCGGATTATGATTCTTGTCGGAACGGCCCTCGCCGGAGTGGGGCTTATTCTCCTTTCCGCGGTGGATAGCTTCTGGTCTTTTTTCTTCGTTTACATCTTTATTGTTTCCCTTGGATTCAATGCCGGTTCTTTTCACCCGGTTTATGCCGTAGTAAATAACTGGTTCATCCGCAGTCGGGGCGTGGGATTTGCCGTGACGGGGGCCGCCTCCAGTGTTGGTGGAATGGTCATGGCCCCTTTGCTTTCCTATCTGATTCTCAGTTATGGCTGGCGGACGGGGGCCGTGATCGCCGGTGTAATCCTGCTGGCAGTAGCCTTGCCAGCCGCCATTCCCATACGCCGGACCCCCGAGCTTCTGGGGCTTTACCCGGATGGCCGGGTGCCTCAGGGGAAGCCTGCAAGCGCCTCGGGCCTGGCGCGGGATGCAGATGGAGAACCGGACTTTACGGTTGGGAAGGCATTGAGAACCCTAAATTACTGGCTACTATTCTGTTCCATTACCCTTCGAGTACTGGTCACCGTCGCGGTCACTATTCATTTTATCCCTCTGTTAGTGTGGAAGGGGATGGATGAAGTGGGGAGCGCCTACCTGGTAAGTCTGTTTGCCTTCGGCACCATCATAACCACCCTATTAACCGGATGGGTTGGAGACCGATGGAATAAATCTCTCTTATGCAGTATGGGTATCATTCCCATGGTCTTGGGAATGATGGCTTTAATGCTAAGTCAATCACCCGCCGCTCTTTATGCCTTGCCCATCGGACTGGCCATTATCATGGGGACCGTTCCTCTAAATTGGGCTTTGATCGGAGATTTTTTTGGAAGGCAGAGTTATGCCACCTTGAGGGGGATTATAGGAATCGGCAACGGTTTGGGAACTTTTTTATCCCCGATTTATGCCGGCTGGGTCTTCGATCGGAGCGGAAGCTATTATTACATCCTCCTGACCTTCATCATCATCCATCTGGTCGCCTCATCGCTTTTTTTCGTTCTTTATCGCCGTTCCCCGCAGAAACGCCCCCCGGAAACGCCGTCGATCCATCAATAACTGGGCGGTTTTTTTGGCCGCAACAACTCTGCTGGGTTTAATGGTCAATCACCCTCGATGATCTCGTAAAAAGTCTAAAAACAAGTACTGCCTGTTTTTCCATGTTTCCAGTAATCAATTTTATTCTCCCCTTATTCTAAACCTAATTTTTCCCATAATGGCAAAAGAACCCCCTTAGGAGACCCGTTTGAAACCATAAAGCATGGTTTTTACCCGATTAAGTGTCGGATTTTCTTATACCTGCCTTTTAATGGATTTTTGCAGTTATTGTTGTTTATTTTCAGTTACTTGTTTTATTACCCGGCTGGCTCTAAGATTAAAACTGTCATCTTTCTTTACAACTTTTCGCCGCGAAAAATCATTAAAATTCGGGCATATTTAAATAACATAATAAATACCATATGTTAAAAAATTTTTTAAAATGGTATTAAAATTGCTTATATTTTTTAAGATTATGATTTTCCGTTGTAAAAACTAGTAGACTGGATTAGTTATGG
>CAZIDC010000063.1:6331-10271 GCA_964537885.1 uncultured Syntrophaceae bacterium
TTTTTTAAGATTATGATTTTCCGTTGTAAAAACTAGTAGACTGGATTAGTTATGGTAGCTTATGAATTTTATCTGCGTGAGGGGGAAGAGATGCCTCGTTTATTGGGTATACTTCCCGAGAGAAGAAAAAATTCAGAAAGAATAAGCCACGAGTCGATCATGAACTGGATAAAAAAACTTCTTGGGGAGGAGGATGAAAACCTAAATAATATCTATTATGTTCATGTAAATTTTAATTAGACTAAGTGGAGATTTGCCGCCTGATTTTTAATGTTAATTTAAAATCCGGCCGAGATTTAGGAGCCCAAAATGTTTCATTTAAAAAAGCCAGGGAAAGCCCCCTGGCTTTTATTTTTCTCCTATCGAATTATCCAAAGTATTGGCGACTAAGACCAGCATAGAACCGCTCGACAAAGATTCCTGAATTCTGTATAATTGGATTCAATTATTCTGGACGCAGGTTTTCGCAGATACTCGCCGGTAAAGATTGCAGACGATACCCTGCGACCTTAATAGTTGCTCATAAGTTTCCTATAAAATCAATCCTAAGGGAAGGTCATGCCAGCCGAAGTTTACATCGCCGGGGTAGGAATGACCAAATTCGGCAAGAGCAGCCAGGCTTTGCCGGAGCTGATGGTCGAAGCCGCCTCCAAGGCTTTTGCCGATGCCAAAGTCGGCGCCATCGATTACGTACTCATCGGGGTCATGAGCGTAGAAGAGTTCACCGGTGAGAGCAATGTAGCGGCTTCGATCGCCGACCGCCTGGGCCTCTCCGGCGTGCCTTCCTCTCGGGTGGAAACTGCTTCTTCGACGGGTTCTGCCGTTTTTGAATCGGCTTTTTACGCTGTAGCTTCCGGCTATCATAAGAACGTGCTGATCATCGCCGGCGAAAAGATGACCCACCTGCCCACCGCCCGGACCACCAAAATCCTGGCCGAAGCCATCGAACGCAGCGAAAGAAGCCATGGAGCTTCCATGCCCGCTCTCGCCGCCATGATTACCCAGAAATACCAGCATGATGCCGGGCTCTCGGCAGAGCGAATGCAATCGGTCCTGGCCAAGGTGGCAATCAAAAATCATTATAACGGCTCCCTCAACCCTTACGCCCAATTCCAAAAGGTGATCTCCGAAAATGAATATTTCGGGTCGAAATGGATCTCCTTTCCTTTGCGCACCTACGATTGCGCTCCTATCACGGATGGAGCCGTGGCGGTCATCTTGACTTCGGAAAAAAAATTGATTCAGGTCTCCGGCCTCGGCCATGCCACCGACACCCTGGCTGTCCGCCACCGGGACTCGCTTACTTCCTTCAAGTCCACCCGCCTGGCCGCGCAGCAGGCTTACCAGATGGCCAAAGTGAACCCTCAGGAAATCTCCCTCGCTGAGGTTCACGATGCCTTCACCCCCTTTGAGATCATCGGAACGGAAGACCTGGGCTTTTTCCCTCCCAGGCAGGGATGGAAGGCTGTGGAAGAAGGTGTGACCTCGATTCAGGGCAGATTACCCATCAATCCGTCGGGGGGTCTTAAGGCCCGGGGCCATCCCGTCGGGGCTTCAGGGCTCGCCCAGATTGTTGAAGTGGCCTGGCAGCTAAGGGGCGAGATGGAACCTGCCCGCCAGGTCCAAGGAGCAAGAATTGGCCTGACCCAAAACATTGGCGGACTGGCCAACAACAACCTGGTGACGATTTTGCAACGGACGGATCATTATCGCCCGATCCCGGTTTACTGGAAGCCGCTCTTTGATCCAGGAGACACGAAGCTCAGACTGGTTTCCGATGACCCCTCATCTGTGAACAGCGGAAAGCTGGAAACTTTCACGACGCTTTACGCCACGCCTGAAGGCATCCCTTCCCCCCTCACCCTGGGCTTTGTCCGCACGAATGATGGACACCTGATCCTGGCGCGCGGGCGCCAGAATAGCTTGAAAATCGGGCAAAGGGTACAGGTGGAGAAGGAAGGAGATCTTTATTATTTCCGCGGGATTTCCCTTGGCGGCTTGATTAAGGATGAAATGGGCAAGTGGCTCCATCGGACTTGGGTCCCCAAACAGAAGGAGGGGGAGCCTTGAAAGAGGAACGGGAGTTAACTGTAGGCCAATACCTTCGCCAAGAACGCGAAAAAAAGAACATCTCCCTGGAATCCATCTCCCAGACCACCCGTATTCCGCTGAAAGACCTTGAAGCCCTGGAAAAAGATGAATTTCATCGTTTCTCGGCCCCCGTCTTTGCTCGGGGTTTTCTGCGCACCTACGCCAATCAAATCGGGATAGACCCGAATGAAATAATCGCCATTTACGAGGCTCAGACGGATTCCTTGAGCGCTTCAAAAAAAACGAAAATTGCACCCCCTTCCCGCAATAACCGACCTCGGGTTAAATACATAATCATCCTGTCTATCTTCGCCCTGGTTGCCATTTTCGCCTTTTCCTTTTTCTTCTCCAAATCCCCGGCTCCCCCACCTCCCCCTTCTCCCTCCCCGGCCGATTCATCGCCCCCAAGGCCGGAAACCAAAGCACCGGCTCCCGAACCGCTCCCCCCGCAGGAAAAGGAGCCAGAGAAAATTCCCGAACCGGTAATGGCGGATAAGCCCGCGGAAAAAATTACCTCGACCCAACCGGCTATAGCCCCTGCCGGGGTTGAAAAAGAGGAGAAAAAAGAAAGAAGGCATGTCCTTCGGGTAATGGCCTCTGAAAAAACCTGGTTGCGTATTCGGGCCGATGACCAGCCAGAGTTTGAAGTGCTTCTTCAGCCTAAGGAAAAGGGTATCTGGACCGCCCGGCGCCAGTTCAAAGTTACCGTGGGGAATGCCGGAGGGGTGGAATTATCTTTCAATGGGATTCCCCAGGGACGCTTGGGAGAAACCGGCGAGGTGGTTCATCTTTTATTCCCCAAGGAAATTTAAAAACGGGAGCCCGGAGAAAAGGGAAAGGAAGAGGCGCGCAATCGGCCATGAATGTTGAAAAGAAAGTCCTTCTAACAATCAAAAAAGCAATCGCCCTGATTACCTTGAATAAACCCGATCGCCTGAATGCCCTGGATGTGGGCGTCTGGGAAGAGCTGAAATCTGTAGCTGAGGCGATCGATGCGCACCCCGCGGTGCGAGCGGCGATCCTTACCGGTGCCGGTGAACGGGCCTTTTGCGCCGGCCTGGACCTAAAAGAAGGAAGCACGGTAAAGCTCCAGGAAGGATTTTCCCCTGCCGCGGCCTTACCCCACATCCATGAGCACCTGAAAAGATTGCGGGCCTCCTTCGACCATATCGAAAACCTCCATGTTCCCGTAATCTGTGCCATCAAGGGACACTGCATCGGCGGCGGTCTGGAGCTGGCCTGCTGCTGCGACATCCGCATCGGCTCCGAAGATTCCCGTTTCTCCATCCCGGAGGTGCGGCTGGGAATCGTTCCGGACATGGGTGGAACCCAGCGGCTCCCCAAAATCGTGGGGATCGGCAAGGCCAAAGAGTTGATCTATTCCGCAAGGTCGATCGATGCTCGGGAAGCGCTGCGTATCGGTTTGCTCAACGAGGTTTCCCCAAAAGAAAAGGTTTTGGAGCGGGCGTTCCTATTGGCCGAGGAGATCGCCGCCAACGGCCCCCTCGCCGTTCAAGCGGCCAAGAGGGCCATCCATTCCGGATGGAATCAAGGATTGGGCGAAGGGCTGGCCATCGAAAGTTTCCGGGCCGCTGAGGTGTTAATTTCCGAAGATGCCTCAACCGGCCGCTCGGCCGCCGCCCAGAAAAAAGCGCCGTCCTTCAAGGGCCGGTAAAAGCGAATGACCTGCCCAATTTGACAACTTGGCCCGAGCATAATTTTTTCACACCTCTTGTTCCTTCCTTCCCGGCCTAATTTCTGATAATATCATATTAAAAAATTAAACCTCATCCTCATGCCCCTGTACAAAACCCCGGCCATTATCCTCCGCTCGATCCCTTACGGTGAA
>CAZIDC010000064.1:0-10248 GCA_964537885.1 uncultured Syntrophaceae bacterium
ACGTTTTCAATGGTGGTAATGCGAATAACGTTCCCTTCTTCCATTTTTATCAAATTTTTGGTGGAAAGGATTACGTCCAGGGCCTGGTCCCAGGGCACGTTGACCAAACGGACCGTAACCTTTCCTTTGACTTCATCGCTGGTGATGATATTCAATTCGCTGACTTCCGCAATCAGGCGGAAGATGTTATGGATATCCGCATCCTTGAAATCGAGAGAAAGCCGGGCGCCCTTGTAAGGGGTAATCTGAGATCGGTCCACCTCCGGCACTTTGGCTTCTTTGGGTGGTTCTTTTTCTTGGGGAGAAGCTTTTTCCGCAGGGACAGGGGTAACCTCCGGCGGTTTCTCCGCTGGTTTCGTTTCCGCCGGTGCCTGTGGAATCGCTTGTTTAACCTCGGCAACCTGGGCCTTTTCTTCTTTCGCTCCCTCTTCCTTCGGCCGCCCTATCAAAAGCACCAACTCTTCTTCTTTTTTGGCGATTTCGTAAACCGGGGCCTTTGCTCCCTGAAAGGTAAAGACCAAGCGCACTTTATCCGGGTGACGCCCGAGGCGAATGTTTTTTAATAATTTGTTGTCGACGTCGATATTGCTCTTTGAAGAAGCATTCTTCATCCCGGGAAGGTCCACGACCAAGCGGGGCGGTCTGGCCATCTGGAACTGCCTGAAATCCGGCATCTGGCCATCGCCCTTGATATCAACCCTCACGACATCCGGCTCGGCTGAAACTACCACTTCCTTCACGGCCTTAGCTTTGGTCGCAGGTTTTTCCCCTGATGGCTCCTGGGCTTTCGCTTCTGTTATTTTAGGTTTCTCTTCTTTAACTTCTGCCTTTTTTTCTTCCGGTACTCTTCTTTCCCTGGTGAGATCAAGAGGGGGTTTTCCTAAATTCACATACAAAAGGTTCCCGTCGGAAGCCACATCGTATTCAACAAGCTTATCGAGCCCGATTTCCACCCGCGCCCCCCATCTCTTTGGGTCTTCAATTTGCCTGTTGCGAATAACGTTGACCGTTCCATTTTTTACCTCGATCGGTCCTGCCAGCTTCCCCAGTTGGGCTTGGGGCAAATCCACCACCACCCGCAAGGGATTCACTAATTTGAATACGGTATATTCAAACGGCTTAGAAGCCTCGATGGTCACCCGGGAACCCTCGGTTGACTCCGTCACTTCGATTCTTTTAACGGCAAGGGTGTCAGCGGATTCCGCCGGAGACTGGGAAAAGGAGGGAGAAACAAGAACGAGAAGTATCAAAGCCCCCCAGAATATGCGGCGGCAAAATCTTTTAAGAATAATTCCTTCCATGTTTCCTCCTTCTTCAATCTGGGTACAACTTGATGGTGACGTCCCGGGTACCCACCTTACCCGCTGGGGTTTCATATTTTTCTTTGATCATCACTCCCGCCGAGGTAATCTGGGTAACGATTCCCTTGCTTTTCCCGATGGGCGTTCCTTTAGCAATGATATATCCCTTCCCTCCCGCATCTTCCACCATGGCTCTGGGATTGTGGATATTCCAGATAAGGGCTACCAATTTCACCTGCCCGAGATTTATTCTTTCCAGAGGGGTTGCTCCCTCGGAAACTATTTCCGCCGCGGCCGCCTTCTTCGGAGCCGCCGGCCTTTCGACCACCAGCGGTTTGAAGGGGTCTAACTTTCCTTTGGGATCGTAGGAGTACATTACCGTTGAGGGGGGTTCGACTCTCGCCACTAAGGCAGGAGCCGGCGGAGTTTTAGCCGGCGTGGGCGGTTTTTTCGCAGCTGGGGCAATGGGAACCTTCGTCGGTCTGGGTGCTTCTCCTCCGCAGCCACTGAGTAGTAAAAAAATTACCAGGAATAAAATGGTCCCCAATCCTTTCATGGAAAAGGCCCCCTATTTCTTGCTGGGCGGAGCGCCCTTTTTATCTTCCACCTTTTTATCCTTCGCCAGGTCCGCTTCTTCCCTCTCGATGAATTTAAAGGTAGTGGCTGTGCAAGCAGTCGAAATTTCCCACCTGCCGCGCACTTCTTTCGCCTCTTCCATATTGACCCCGGAGATATTCACGATCCGGGGCATCTTGCCCACCTTATCGAAGAAAACCGCCACATCGTTATACGTCCCCCTCACCCGGATTTCTACTGGAATCTCGGCATAAAATTCGCGGTTCACTTCTGGGGTAGGCCGGAAAAGGAGGAACTCCAACCCGGAATCCTTCCCCAGGTTGGAAATATTCGCCAGAAGAGACGGGATTTCTTTGCTCGTCGGAAGCTGGGCAATGGCTCTATTCAGTTCCTCCCGCAACTTTGCGGCTTCGGCCTGAAATTGCCTCATGTTAGCGGCAATGATGCGCAGCTCTCGAACCTGGGTCTCCAGCGTGCTCATCTCTTTTATCTTCTTTTCCAGGACTGCCGATTTCGGTAGGTAGCTTAAGTAAAAATAAAGACCTACGATGATAGCCAGGAGTAATCCTAAGATCAGGATCTTCCTGGAATTCGGCAATTTGACGATGGTATCCATAGTGATATCCACGGCTTTTCATCCTCAAGAAGTGGGCCCGCTCGGCGAGCTCCCATATTGGACCTGGCAGGTCAAGGTAAACTCTTTAAGCTTTATCTCCTTGCGCTCTATCTGTTGCGAGATGATCAATTCAATATTCTTGATCACCCCTGTTTTTTCCAGATTGGTCATGAACTTGGCAATCGTCGGGTTATCCAGCGCCACCCCTTTCAGCTCCATTTTTCCGTCTTTTTCCCGCAAAGAAGTCAACCATAGCCTTCCTGGCAGGGAAGAGGCCAAGTTGTCCAGCACTCTTACGGGTCCGGTTTTGGCGCGCTGCAGAGTATAGATGATATTCAAACGCCTCTGCAAATCTTCTTTCTCCGCTTTAAACTTGTTTACGTCTTTGGTGTCGACCTTTAAACGTTTAATTTCCTCATTGTAGCCCGAGATTTGGGACTCGACATTGCTGATCTGGCTCGAAAGGTGAAAATGGAAAAAGAGGAGGATCAAAATCACGCCCCCCACCGCAAGGGACAGGATGGAAATCATCTGCCGGGTGCTTTTCTGCTTCTTCAGTGCCCGAACGGGTAAAAGGTTGATGCGAATCATTTTAGCCCCTCGATCCTTAAAGCCAATCCCACCCCAACTGCCGCTATGGGAGCAACCTGTTTAATATACTCCGGATCAAAAGTTTCTGGATTGAAATCGACCTGGGCAAAGGAGTTGAAAACTTCCACGGGGATTCCAATGCGTTCTTCGATTAACACCGGGAGCATTTTGATTTTGGCGCATCCCCCGCTAAGAAAAACTCTTTTTATCTCCCCTCCGGTTGATGAGGCTGCAAAAAACTCCAGAGACCTCCGAACTTCGGTAGCCATTTGCTCCGCTGTCCCCGAAATAATTTTCTCCACTTCGGCGTTCTGGGTTCCGGCTTCTGGTTCTTTGATTTTCAGGGCTTCCGCTTCCTCATAAGTCAACTTCATTCTTTTCTGGATCTCTTCGGTAATCTGACGCCCACCGATGGAAATGTCCCGGGTGAACGCGGACGTCCCGCCTTTTAAGATGTTGATGTTCATGACCCCCGCTCCAATGTTTACCAGAGCCACAAGAGAATCCTCGGAGGATTCATAATTCAGATTATAGGCATTCTCGATGGCGAAGGAATCGACATCAACCACCCGCGGATAAAGGCCGGCCTCCTCGATAACCGCCGTGTAGTCATTGATCATATCTTTTTTTGCGGCCACTAAAAGTACCGCCATCTGGTCCGGAGCGGCGGGTTCATCAAGAATTTGAAAATCCAAGTTGACATCTTCGATGTCGAAGGGGATATATTGCTCAGCCTCCCACTTAATGGACTCTTCCAGTTGGATTTCGGTCATGGCGGCAACAATAATTTTTTTGATGATGACCGAATGGCCGGAGATGGACACCGCCACGTTTTTGGTCTTTACCCTCAGCCCTTCCACCAGGCTGCGGATTGACTCCACTATGCTTGCCGAGTCCATGAAAGCCCCGTCCACAATGGCTTCCGGGGGCAGAGGAATCATCCCGAACTGCTTCAACCGGGGATTTTTCCTTCCTATTTCTAACTCCACTGCCTTAATGGAGCTAGAGCCGATGTCCAAACCGATCAATTCTTTTTTGGAAAATAGCCCCATAGCTTCACCAACTCGGCAAGATTTCCATCCCCTTGCCGGAAAGCTGAAAGATACGGATCCGGGGAGTCTGCCGGTTCCGGATCCTTTCTTTTTCACTGGGAACAAAAATGGACAACACCGCGATGTTTGTTGCCCCGGAATAAACCTGCAATTCTACCGCCTCCGAATACGTTCCGTTGCTTTTCAAGTCGAGGAAACTGGCGATGAATTGATACCCTTGAGCGGGAATTCTTTCGTCGAAATAAACCTCATTGGTTGCCAATTTACCGTGGAGAAATGAATATTCCAGCCGTTTGGAAGAATTCCTCTGGGTGGAAACGGGTGAAAGAAGAAGTTGACCCAGACCCACCTTAATCTGCTCAGGCATCGATGCTTCTTCTTGCCCGATCACAAGGATATAGGGGAGTTTCTCCCAGGGAAAAGGCTGGTTCTTATTGATGAGCTTGGCGCAACCCGTCTCCAGCAGGGCGTTTCCCCGGGTGTTGGCCAGGATGACGAGCCTCCCTTCTTCCGTAGGACGGCTCTCCTGGCGCAACACGATTTCAGTCGCTTCTTGCACGGCCTGTTCGGTGGGGAGGGGGATATCTGCAGAAAGAGCGATTCCATCGATGATTTTTTTCTCAAGTTCGATGGCCCCGATTTTGAACTGGAAATTAACTAAGGAGGTAGAAACGCGAAGACTCCGGCCGACCCCTTTCTGAATTTCCCCGATCACCAGGGCATGAATTCCATTCCCGGGATCCATGGTATTAATTCGACTCTGGAGGCGCAATAAACTATCCGCATCCAGCTTTTCCTGGGCGCTGAATCCATTCCACCTTAAATAACGTTTAATCCTTTCCTGGCTGACCACATCAAATTGACTTTGAACGAGGAGCCGCCGGGTAATCTTATCCGCCAGCTCTCTTCCGGCCTTCACTACATTCCCGGCGCCGTCGGTAAAGTCAAAAACAGCCACCCGGATTATGGGTCGGGTGGGATAGCGGTAAAATTTATGGGCTAGGGTTGATTCTAAACTGGAGAGAAATTTCTCGGTGGCGATTTCCTGTTCTGTGGTCAGATGTCCGGAAGCCAAGCCCTGCGCTGCCAGGCCATTGGCAGGAAGGCCGACGATCAAAGAGATCAGGTTCAAGATGGCGATGAAGAAGATCGCTTTTCTCATGATTGGTCTTCTCCCTTTTCTTCCCATTTTCTCAGATTTTTCCTCGCTCAGCAAAGGTTTTATGATCAATTATTTTCCCTCGATTATGGTCTATTCCAGGAACCATGGGGGGGAAATTTCAATTGGCATCCATAAAAATTTTCCCCCTATCAGACAGCTTCAAGCCCAGGGCAAGAATGATTTTTCTTTTCGTCTCCAGGCGGCACCTATTCCCTTTTTCAACGCGGTCGATGGTCAGGACAGAAACCCCTGCTTTACGGGCCAGTTCCGCTTTGCTCACCATGTGCATTTCCCGATATCGCCTTAGAGAGTTCATGGTGTTTTTGAATCACTCGCACTGAAATTTAAAAATATATTATCTTGAACAAATTAAAGGTTTTTGCAAAAATAGTTCCACAAGTCCCATATTTTGTCAACAATTTTTTTAATTAAGTGTCATTTATAAATAATTATGTATAATTATATTTCCTCAATTAGTTATAACTAATTAATTTTATTATCTTATTAAGATGATATATTTTTTTAAATAATTTCAACCCTTACGAATAAAGTGATCTTTACCAATTAGGGAAGAAGTTCCCAATCCTTCCGGGCGAAGTTGCCAATGAACACTTTTGTTCTTTATTGTGCCGATTTTTCATCATCCTCGCCCATTATAACACACACCAGAGACCGCTTCCCCTCTTCCTCAAAAAATGAAAGGCCAAAAGTATTGGCGAAAAAGCGGTGTTGATTGGGGACAATCTTATTGATCATTGGCAGGCAGAATTTGTAATGGATTGGGTATTTGAACCCCAAAAATGCGTGAAGGGTAACTGCAACCTTTAGGTTGCGCGATTGCGGAGATATAGATTCCACTTATTTGGATGACTCATTCGCCGGCTAACAGTTTTGCGCCTTTTTGCGGTTGCCTTTATAAAAGTCTAGCGGAAGAGTCATAGATTAGGTTTCAGCGTTCGAAGTGGTAGACGATTTCTCCTTTTTTAACAAGACCCAGTTCTTCCCGGGCAATTTTTTCAACCTCTTCCCGGCTGTTTCGCATTCGGCCGACCTGCTCCGCAAGCCTTCGATTTTCCTCGCCTAAACGAGCATTGACTATTCTGATTTTTCCCCGCTCTTCTTTTAATTGGTAGATTTGAACCACGCCCCTTCCCCCGAAGAGGGTGAAAAGGGCCATGATGGTAATAAAAAAGGCCAAAAATAAAAGGTATTTTTTTTGTATGGCCCCAAAGAAGCGCACGAGAAAAACAAGTCTCCTTTGCCGTTCTTTTTGCATCATAGCCGTTTTCTGCCCTTTTTGTAAAGAAGATTCTTTTTCAAACCCTTTTTACATAAATCTCCCGTACGATTTCTTCCTCTAAGGCCAGAGTTGTTTCGCCGATTTCCAGCACAAAGGAGGGTCGCTTTTGCGCCAGCCTGACGATTGACCCGGGAATCAAGCCCAGGGCGCTCAACCGCTCCAGGCGGGACCGAGATTTGGGAGTGATAAAAACAACTCGCCCCACTTCCCCGATCTTCAAGTCGGGAAGGGGACGCACCAGCGGCTCCACCTCTCGCTTGAATCGGGCACAGCAAGGCCCTCGGGGAATGGGTTTGCCATGGGGACAGGTCGGCGGATGCCCGAGGAAAGCGCAAACGCTATCCAACACCTTGGGGCTGAGAATGTGCTCGAACTGGCAGGCACTCGATTCCATGGAGCTTTCCTCGAGTTCGAAAACTTCAGAAAGCAACCTTTCCGCCAGGCGATGCCGGCGGATAATTTCCTCGGCCCGCCGCTCTCCTTCTTCCAAGAAAGCAACCTTTCCTTTGGGGATGGATATCCATCCATCCCGCTCCATTGCGGCGAGAAGCAGCTCGGCATTTTCTTCTTCAGCGGCCTGAAGGATTTCGTCGAGGTCGTCCTTTCCTTTTTCCCGCATCGTCCACAGGAGCTCCAGGAGCTCCTCCCGCTGGAGCCACTCACTTTTATCTCCATGATCGCTCCATCCCCGCCCGAATCTTCCCCTGTCAGGATGAGGTCCCCCCGGTGTCTGATTCATCGCCTCCCATCCTTTCCGGCCCGAACGCGGCCCCATATCCTTTCCAAAAAATTAACCGTCTTCGAGTCCTCTATAAAAGAATAATGACAGCGGGGGCAGCAAATGACCCCGCAGTTTTTGGCCAACGGGCATCCTGGACAGGCCTGATCATTCTTAGGAAAAATGTTTCCACAAAAAGGACAATGGAGGTTTCTGTTTTTCCTCAAAACCGGACCCCCAGAGCGTGAAGAAGGTAATTCAGGCCCCCTCCAACCATCAAAGCAAACGGGAAAATGAAGGCGGCCATTGCCAAAGCCTGTCCCAGTCCCCTTTCTTTAATGATCATTAATAAGTTGGCGAGGCACGGAATGAAGAGAGTAATCGTCACCAAGCTGACCACGGCCTGCAGCGCGTCCAATTCCCCGGCCTTGACCATAACGAAAAGACCGGCTGCGCCATAGTCCCGGCGCAAAAATCCGAGTAAAAACGATTCAGTCGCTTTGGCCGGCAATCCAAGAAACTGGACCACGATCGGTTCGGCGAGATTCTGAAGAATTTTAAGCAAGCCCATCCGGTCGAAAGCAAAAAGAAATAGGGTCCCTAAAAGAAACAGGGGGACGGCCTCTTTTAAGAACCATTCCATCCGGGCCAAGGTCTTGATTAAAATATTGGACAGAGTGGGAATCCGCAAGGGAGGAATCTCTAAAATAAAATCAGCCCTCTCCCCGGGGATGACCTTTCCCGCCAGGAACCCCACAACAATCATACTGCCTATTACAACGCCTCCCCAAATAATCGCGGCCTTCGGGGGGAGCCCGGAAAACATGCCCAACATTACTCCGATCTGGGCCGAGCACGGGACGCCTAAAGCCAGGAGCAGGGTCACCAAAATTCGCTCCTTTTTCGTTTCCAGTACCCGGGTGGTAAGAGTAGCCATGGTATCGCACCCAAGGCCTAAAACCATGGGAAGGACAGCTTTGCCGTTCAAGCTCATTACCTTGAAAAGGCGGTTCATCATCACGGCCAAGCGGGGAAGATACCCCGAGTCCTCCAGCAGGCCAAAAGCGAAAAAAAAGGTCCCGACGATGGGAAGCACAATCGCCAGGGCGTAGGTAAGCCCCATCGTCACCAGCCCGTAAGGTCCCACAAGAAGGTCCTGGAACGGCTTCCACGGCAACAGATATTCCACGGCGCGGGTAGTTGTTGGATTGACTCCCTTTCCAAAAACCACGTTTTGCAAAAAGTCAACCCCCACTCCCGCTCCAAAATCTCCCACGAATTTGTACATCAGGTAAAGCACAAGAAGGAGAATCGGGATGCCGGCAACAGAATGAGTGGTCAGATTGCTCAGAGCCATAGCCGCCGTTCCCCGACGCTCTTTTTCTTTGTTGAAAACTCCGGCCATGAGCTGATCCACGGTTTTCAACCGCTTCTTGTTGATTAAATATCCCAGGGGCTCCTGATGTTGCCTTTGCAAATGTTGGCTGATTTCTTCGATTCTCTGGACGGCTGGTTCGGGGAGAGAGGCGTGGAGCCAGTCCCCCAGGCTCTCGTCCCCGGCCAGGAGCATCAGAGCCAACGCCTTTTTTCCTTTCTGCTTTTCCGGAAGGATTTTCTCTATTTCGGCGATGCTCCCTTCAAACTCTGGCGGATAGACCGGCTGGATCTGAGGAATCCTCTTTTCTTCCATATGCCTGGCCAGCCCATCCAAGCCCTCTCGGCGAGTGGCCACCGTGGAAAGAACCGGAACTCCTAACAAACGGGAAAGGCCCGGAGAGTCGATGGAAATCCCCCGTTCTTTGGCCTCATCCGCCATATTTAAAACCAGGACAACGGGTTTTTCCATCTCGGCAAGCTGCAAAGTAATCATGAGGCCGCGGCGGAGATTCTTGGCATCGCAGACTTGAATGACCTTGAGATCCCTTTCCTTCAAAAGAATATCCCGGGTTACCCGTTCGTCTTCGGACATGGGAATGAGGTTGTCAATTCCGGGCGTATCGACAATAACTCGCCGCCGTCCGCCGATCTTTGAATTGCCCTGGGTAACCTCAACCGTCGTCCCCGGGTAATTGGAAACCGTGACATACTGCCCGGTCAACCACCCAAAAATGACGCTTTTGCCCACGTTGGGATTGCCCACCAAGGCAATCCTTTCAATTATTTCGGCGGCCGAGGAAAGCATCGGTTGGGGATCATTCATGGACTGCTTTCCTATGTTTACTCCCTTTAACTTTATCTTTTTCAGCGGTGCAAGCGGAACAATACCCATAAAGCTCCAGCTTATGGTCAAAAATCCGGAAGCCCTGTTGCTGGGCAATGCGCCCCTGCAATTCTTCGATGCGGTCGCTTTCGAATTCCGCGATCTTGCCGCATCCCTGGCAAATCAGGTGGTCATGATGCTCCCCTTCCGCCCGATGCTCGAAACGGGCTGTGCGTTCCCCGAACTGGCGGGAAGAAGCCCAGCCCGTTTCCGCCATCAGCCTGAGGGTCCGGTAGACTGTGGCGTAGCCGATCTTCGGGTTCTTCTGGCGGACCTGCCGGTACAGCTCATCAACGGTCAGATGGGAGCCTGATTCCATAAAAATACGCACAATCTCATCCCGCTGGCGGGTGGATTTAAATCCGTGTTCCTTTAAAAGCTGATGAAAGGGCAAACCGGCTAATTTTTCCATGTCCGTTGAGCCTCTTGCAAGAGTATTTTTGTGGTTCGACAAGCTCACCACGAACGGAAAAACTAAAAACTTATCCTTAAATAAGCTACCGCGATAAAATCCCCCTTTGAAAAAGGGGGACATAGGGGGATTTGCCTTGCTCCGCCTTGGGGGAAATCCCCCCAACCCCCCTTTACAAAGGGGGGAATATTATTTACGGACAAGCTCTAAATAATTTCAACCTAAGCCCGTTCACCCTGAGCCTGTCGAAGGGTAAATTA
>CAZIDC010000065.1:0-7981 GCA_964537885.1 uncultured Syntrophaceae bacterium
CCGCAAGGACCCGGCCTCGGCCTGGAAATCGACCTGGATGTCCTTAAGAATTACGGCGTAGCCTCTTAACTCAGACAGGGGCCGGATCAAACCTGTTAGGTAGAACGGGGGGACCTAACTTCGCCGCCCACCTCAGGCTGACTTCTCGCAATGACTTTGAAAGAATTTTTCAGCAACCGGCTAGGAGGCCGATCTATGCTGGATTTATAAAGGGTTCGGTTACAGCGATAGATACAAAGTTTTTCAACCAGCCAAAAGGGTCAATATTAAAAACGCATCTGCAATCGTTGCCTCTGGGAGAAAGATTCCCAATACCCAGAGAGTAGGAGCAGGATAGGCTGCCCTGCCGCTCGATGGCGAAGACCCTATTTCCGCCGCAAGAATGCTTCTATAATTTTCTCTCAAAATGGCATCGCGGGCCTGGCCCAAATTCCAAAAATTGAGAAAAAACCCGGATAAGAATTAGAGTCATTAAAGCGAGGGTGATGCCATACCCAATGAAGATCTTTTTCCGAAGGGTCCAGGTCATAGGGGTCTTCTTTACCTTTTGTCCGGAAAAATTCTTTTCAAGGACGGCGTTAATCTCTTTTAGGATTATAAATTATTTAGAATTAAAGGATCATCTCCAATTTAGTTGGTCGATCACACCCATCTTCTCGTTGCCCGGGCAAAAGAGCAGGCGCCGAAGACAAAAAGGGCCGGGATCAAACCTTCCCCTTTTCCTCCTTCTTTCTTTCCGCAAAGAGACGCGGGGGGAAAGGGATCGCTCGGCATCAAGGCGCAGAAGCCCGCATTGGGAAAGAGGGACAACCGCCTTTTTTGGCGAGGCGAATGCTTTTTTGCCCGGGCATGGAACCACTTGGCCATACGGAAAGTCTTCTATCCATAGAACCGATTGAAAATACGGCTTTTTCAGAAAGAAAACGGGTTTTCTTCTCAACTAAATTGGAGTTGGTCCAAATTAAAAAAACAGGCCCGAGTCCCTTCGGTCTAAAGGTTTTTTGAAAAATTGACTCATTCTTGACTTTTGGGGGAGAACTTTTGACACCGAATTGATATGCAACTGATTAAAATTAATTATGGAAAATAGGATCGGAGGAATTTTCAAATGGGAGATCTGGTCTTTGTCGGTACGGTTCTGGTCTTTTTTTTAGTCAGCTATTGGTTTATCTGGGCATGCGAACGACTAAGGAGGTAATGCCATGGACTTACTATATCTCATTTCCGGACTGATCGCCTTGGGGCTGCTCATTTATTTATTCTGGGCACTCCTGAAACCGGAGGATTTAGCATGAACATTTGTGGGGTCAAAACAAAGGGGAGGGAGTATGATTTTGTTTCCCAAGCCAGACAGGTCAACTTTCATACCAAGGCTAACTCTTACAGATGAAATCTATGAACTGGATATCGGTTGGGCTGAAGCTGAGTTTAAAGATGGGAGACCTTATAGGGCTGAGCTGTGGTCCTGGACCCACCTATTAGTTGTTACCTTCTTTTTCTCCACTATTGATCTGGAAACTTTCTCAGAGAAAGAACTTGCTGACCTTCTCGAAAAGGAGTTTTTGCTTAAATTTAAAGGGGACCAAAAAGTTTACCCAAGCAAGGTTCGAGATTCTTCGGAAAATGAAATGTGGTCAATAACCGTTTTAGTCCGTCATGACGATGAAACCCTGCTGACGTTAGGACCTCGTTTTAATCCTTATCAAGAGATAACGTCCCCTGAAAAAAATATTAGTCTTTAATCCCTTTAGCTGTCAGGCCTAGGCTTCTTAGACTATAAGGGAGGATAGAGGAAGTTATCTGGGGTGAGTGTAGGGGGTTGTTTGCACTTTGAGGACACAGGTAATTTACTTGTCTTTCGGGCTCTGGTGAAACTGGAGGTTTTATCATGAACATTTTCGGCTGGCTGCAAGTCGTAATCTTTTTAGTCGTCATTCTATGGCTGGCGAAACCATTGGGCTCTTTCATGGCCCGGGTGTATGGAGGAGAAACGACTTTTCTTCATCCTCTCTTCGGACCGGTGGAGCGGTTCATCTATCGCCTGGCAGGGGTGAAGCCAGAGGCTGAAATGAATTGGAGAGAATACGCCTTGGCCCTCCTGTTCTTCAATGTGCTTGGCATCTTGGTGGTCTATGCCCTGCAGCGCCTCCAGCTCTGGCTCCCTTTGAATCCCATGAGGTTCGGGCCGGTGACCCCGGACCAGGCCTTCAATACGGCCGTAAGTTTCGCCACCAATACCAACTGGCAGAGTTACGGGGGCGAGACTACGATGAGTTATCTTACCCAGATGCTCGGACTGGCTGTGCAGAACTTTCTTTCGGCAGCAACGGGCATGGCCGCCATGATGGCTTTCCTTCGTGGGTTTGCCCGCGCCACCGCTAAAGGGATCGGCAACGTTTGGGTGGACTTAGTGCGCAGCACCCTCTATATTCTTCTCCCCATTTCTTTCATCATCGCTTTGATTCTGGTCTCTCAAGGGGTGGTCCAAAACTTCCGTCCTTATCAACCCGCAAACTTGCTCCAACCAACCAGCTATGAAAAGCCTAAACTTGATGCCGCCGGTCAGCCCCTAAAAGACCCGCAGGGCAAGCCAGCTAGCGAGACAGTGACAGTAAAGGAACAGGTCCTGCCCCTTGGGCCGGCAGCCTCACAAATAGCCATCAAGATGCTCGGTGTCAACGGGGGCGGCTTTTTCAATGCCAACTCTGCCCATCCTTTCGAAAACCCGACCCCCTTGTCGAACTTCCTGGAGATGCTGACCATTTTCTTAATATCGGGAGCTCTTTGTTATACCTTTGGCAAGATGGTCGGGGACACCCGGCAGGGCTGGGCTGTGCTCGCGGCCATGACCGTTATCTTCTGTGCCATGCTGGGGGTCGCGCTCTGGGCCGAGCACGGAGGGAATCCGGCATTGGCCCGGCTGGGCGGAATTGATCAAACTGAGGGGGCGTTACAGGCTGGTGGTAACATGGAAGGAAAGGAGGTGCGTTTCGGCATTACCGCCTCCGCATTGTTTGCCACGATCACAACCTCCGCCTCCTGCGGGGCGGTGAACTCCATGCACGATTCCTTTACCCCCCTTGGAGGACTGGTGCCGTTGTGGTTGATGGAAGTCGGTGAAGTCATATACGGGGGCAATGGATGCGGCTTGTACGGAATGCTGATCTATGTGATTATCTCCGTCTTTGTGGCGGGATTAATGGTAGGGCGAACGCCGGAGTATCTTGGGAAGAAGATCGAAGCCTATGAAATGAAGATGGCCTCCTTGGCCATTCTCGTTCCCATGCTTTTGCCTCTCATGGGGACGGCCGTTGCCGTGCTATTTTCGGCGGGAACTTCCTCTGTGGCTAACCCCGGTCCCCATGGGTTCAGCGAGATCTTGTATGCCTTTTCCTCGGGTGTGGCCAACAACGGCAGCGCCTTTGGCGGGCTGAACGCCAATACTCTCTTTTACAACACAGCCATTGCCGTGATGATGTTTTTCGGTCGGTATTGGATCCTCATCCCGGTTCTGGCGATTTCCGGCTCCCTGGCCATGAAAAAGACGGTCCCGTTCAGCTCCGGCACCCTCGAAACCCATACGCCTCTATTCATTGCCTGGTTGGTCGGGGTAGTGATTGTCGTGGCGGCCCTAAACTTCTTGCCAGCACTGGCGCTCGGTCCGATCGTGGAGCATTTGCTGCTTTATTGATGGTCACGCGAAACAGTTAGGAGTTCAGAGTTCGGAGTTAGGAGTTAGGAGGCAATATGTTAAATGATTTAGAGGGGGAACGGTCGAGTTGTTAATCGGAGGAGAATGATGAAATTCCAGAATCCTAAGGAAAAGGGATCTATCTATACGGGTCAATTGTATCGGGATGCCTTCCTCGAGGCCTTGAAGAAGTTTGACCCCCGGAAGATGGTGCGTAACCCGGTGATGTTCGTGGTCGAGGTAGTCAGCGTCCTGACGACCGGGTTTTGGGTCCAGGCCCTCCTGGGGAAAGGGGAAGCACCAGCTGGTTTCATCGGCCACATTTCTTTGTGGTTGTGGTTTACGGTGCTCTTTGCCAATTATGCGGAGGCGTTGGCCGAGGGCAGGGGAAAGGCCCAGGCCGAGGCTTTAAAGCGGATGCGCAAACAAACGCAGGCCAAGAGGCTGCCCAAAGGCTACTTGTTGGAAAGCCATGGTAAGCCGGAAACAGCGGGGTACTCCTTGGTCACCTCGACGGAGTTGCGCAAGAGGGACCTGTATTTTGTTGAGGCTGGGGATATCATTCCGGCCGATGGGGAGATCGTGGAAGGGATTGCCTCGGTGGACGAGAGCGCCGTTACGGGGGAGAGCGCCCCGGTCATTCGCGAATCGGGAGGAGACCGAAGCGCGGTCATCGGAGGAACCCGGGTTCTTTCGGACTGGCTGATTATACAGGTCAGCGCCGATCCCGGTGAAGGTTTTCTCGACCGAATGATCAGCCTGGTGGAAGGGGCGAAACGGCAGAAGACGCCCAACGAAATCGCGCTGGACATTATGCTGGCCGGGTTTACAATCATTTTTCTGGTGGTGTGTGCAACGCTGCTGCCCTTTTCCCTTTACAGCGTGAAAGTCGCGGGCAAAGGGATTCCTGTGACCATTACCGTTCTG
Organism: uncultured Syntrophaceae bacterium; assembly: GCA_964537885.1. Lineage (GTDB taxonomy): Bacteria > Desulfobacterota > SM23-61 > SM23-61 > SM23-61 > CAZIDC01. The sequence continues at coordinate 4,619 of CAZIDC010000065.1, forward strand.
GTCGCCTTGCTCGTCTGCCTCATTCCGACCACGATTGGCGGGCTCCTCAGCGCCATTGGCATTGCCGGCATGGATCGCCTGATCCGCCGCAACGTCATTGCCCTGTCAGGAAGGGCCGTGGAAGCGGCGGGTGATGTAGATGTGCTGCTCCTCGACAAGACGGGAACTATTACCTTAGGAAATCGTCAGGCCGTGGAATTGATTCCCATCGGGAATATTGATATACGCGAGTTAGCAGAATTGACCCAACTCGCCTCTCTGGCGGATGAGACTCCGGAAGGCCGAAGCATCATGGCTCTGGTTAAAGAGAGGTACGGTTTGCGGGGGCGGACCGTGGGTATGGCAGACGGAAAAGGGATGCAATTCCTGCCCTTCAGCGCTCAGACCCGGATGAGCGGGGTTGATGTGGATGGGTTGCATATCCGTAAGGGGGCTGCGGATGTGATCATCGGATATGTGGAGAAGAATGGCAATCGTGTTCCCCGGGAGCTCAACGATGCGGTAGACCGGATTGCCCGCACGGGGGGAACACCGCTCGTTGTAGCCCGGAATGACCAAGCGGTGGGGGTCGTTCATCTCAAAGATGTGGTCAAAGGAGGAATCCGCGAGCGTTTCGCTCAGCTCAACCGGATGGGGATCAAGACGGTGATGATCACCGGAGACAATCCGGTAACCGCTGCGGCCATCGCGGCCGAGGTAGGAGTGGATGACTTCCTGGCCCAGGCCACGCCCGAGGCCAAGTTGAAGCTGATCCGCCAGCACCAGGCCGGGGGACGACTGGTGGCCATGACCGGAGACGGCACCAATGACGCTCCTGCCCTGGCCCAGGCCGATGTCGCTGTGGCGATGAACACCGGAACTCAACCGGCGCGGGAAGCCGCCAACATGGTCGACCTGGACAGCAACCCGACGAAGCTCATCGAGATCGTCGAGATCGGCAAGCAACTGCTCATGACCCGGGGGGCGCTCACCACCTTCAGCATCGCCAATGACGTGGCCAAATACTTTGCCATCATACCAGCAGCCTTCGCTTCGACATATCCGGTTCTGGGGTCGCTCAACTTCATGCACCTCCAGAGTGCGATCCTCTCGGCCGTGATCTTTAATGCTCTCATCATCGTGGCCCTGATTCCCCTGGCCTTGAAGGGAGTCCCTTATCGCCCTCTCGGGGCGGCCCGGCTGCTGCGGGACAACCTTTTAATTTATGGAATCGGCGGATTGGTTGCCCCGTTCATCGGCATCAAAATCATCGATATGTTTTTAGTGGCCCTCGGCTTGTCTTAAAAAGAAGGTCCGCAAGGAAGAAAGGATTGCAAAAATGTTCAGGCAACTTAGGCCCGCTTTAATGGTTTTCCTCCTGCTCACGGTAGCGACTGGTATCATCTATCCGCTGCTCGTTACCGGGGTAGCCCAGTTGGCCTTCCCGGAAAAGGCGAATGGAAGCTTGATTCGCAGAGAAGGCGGTTATGCCGGCTCTGAGCTCATCGGTCAGCCTTTTGATGACCCGAAATATTTTTGGGGGCGTCTTTCGGCAACGCCCGATTTCCCCTACAACTCGGCCTCTTCTTCGGGGGCCAACCTGGGGCCTTCGAACCCGGCCCTGGCGGAAGCGGTAAAGGCGCGCCTCGAGGCTTTGCAAAAAGCCGATCCCGGAAACAAATCCCCCGTGCCCATTGACCTGGTCGCTTCTTCGGGGAGTGGTCTCGATCCTCATGTCAGCCCGGCCGCTGCTCTCTATCAGGTTCCCAGGGTAGCGCGCGCCAGAGGCCTGTCAGAAGCCCAGGTGCGTCATTTGGTGGACCAGTTCACCGAACCTCGCCAGCTGGGTTTCCTGGGGGAACCGAGGGCAAATGTTCTGAAGCTGAACCTGGCCTTGGACGGACTTAAAAGCCATCGGGAGTAGCCGAATGGATGTTTGCCAATCCAGAGAAGGGGCTATTTCCTCCCCTTTATATCCAGACGGATTAGGGGTAAAATAGGGTTAGACCCTTAGGAAAGGTGGCGGCAACCCAGTGCCGACCAACTTTTTCAGGATTATACCAATGATATTTTTCAAGGGAGCCGTTTCTGCTGTCAAACGGAGGGATGAAGGATGAGCGGGGTACATCGACCTGATCCGGATGCCCTATTAGTCCGAGTTCAGGCTGAGGAACGGCAGAAAGCCCGGGGAAAGCTGAAAGTTTTTCTCGGTTACGCCGCCGGCGTAGGAAAAACATACGCCATGCTCGAAGCGGCCCAAAGCCGGAAGGCGGAAGGCGTCGACGTGGTGGTCGCCGTTGTCGAAACGCACGGCCGACTTGAAACCGAGGCCCTTTTACAAGGGCTGCAAGTAGTCCCGCGGCTGCGGGTCGAATATCGCGGGGTGAAACTTTCCGAGATGGACCTGGATGGGGTTCTGGCCCGCAAGCCGCAGCTTGCTCTCGTGGACGAGCATGCTCATACCAATGTCCCCGGATCCCGTCATCCCAAGCGTTGGCAGGATATTGCAGAACTTCTGAAGGCGGGCATCGATGTTTATACTACCCTCAATATTCAACACTTGGAGAGTTTTCGGGACATCATCGCCCAGATTACTGGGGTGATCCAGCGGGAAACCATCCCGGACCGGGTTATAGATGAAGCCTCGGAAATTGAGGTGGTGGACCTGCCCCCGGAGGAACTGCTGCTGCGCCTCCGGGAAGGAAAGATCTATATTCCGGAACAGGCTGCCCGGGCCATGGAGCAATTTTTTGAAGCGGGGAATTTGATCGCCCTGCGGGAAATTACCTTACGACGGGCGGCCAATCGCGTTGATGAGCAGATGCGCGAATATCTGGAGACCTATTCCACGCCTGAACTTTGGCCGGTTACGGAGCGCCTCTTGGTATGTATCAGCGGCGGTCCGAGTAGCGAGCGGCTCATCCGCACCGCACGCCGGCTTGCTGAAGAGTTAAAAACCGAATGGTACACCCTTTACGTGGAAACCGCCGAAAACGACAAGATTACCCAGGAAAATCGGGAACGTATCTGGCGCGAATTGCGACTTGCCGAATCCCTGGGGGCCAAAGAGGTAGTCACCCTGACCGCGGATTCCGCCCCCGAGGCCGTGATCGATTATGCCCGAAAGCATAAAATCACGAAAGTAATCGTCGGCCGATCCATCCGGCCCCCTTGGCGCGAATGGTTGCGGGGTTCTTTTATAGACCAGATCCTGAGGCGGAGCAAGGGAATCGATGTTTACGTGGTAAGCGGAGCGGAAATTGCCCCAAAGAGGGAAACGGCCCAGGCGCAATCTTCCCAAGGATCTTGGCGCAGTTACCTCGCCAGCCTGCTGCTGGTTGCGGGAGCAACCGTAGTGAGTAAAATTGCGAGTGAATTCCTCTC
>CAZIDC010000065.1:8081-10235 GCA_964537885.1 uncultured Syntrophaceae bacterium
TGCTGCTGGTTGCGGGAGCAACCGTAGTGAGTAAAATTGCGAGTGAATTCCTCTCACCTACCAATATGATCATGTTTTATCTTCTGGCGGTTGTTGTGGCCGCTCTTCGCCTGGGATTCAGGCCGGCTTTATTTACGGCTCTCTTGGGAGTTTTGACCTTTGATTTCTTTCTCATCCCGCCTCATTTAAGTTTTGCAGTTGAAGACACGCAGTATTTGATTACTTTTGCAGGATTATTAACCGTGGGGGCGGTTATTAGCACTTTAGTGGCCCGGGCGAGAAAGCAAACCGAGACGATAAGAATCCGGGAAATTCAGACCGCAAATCTTTATGCCCTAAGCAGGGATTTAGCCTCGGCAGTGAGTCTGAATGACATTTTAAATAAAGTGATTCGGCATGTCAGTGAGACCATACCTGGGCAAATAGCGATCCTTCTCCCAGAGGGGGAGTCGTTGGATCAACGGGCCGGTTCCAGCGGTTTTTCGCTTGGAGAAAAGGAAAAATCCGTGGCCCTCTGGACTTTCCGCAATGGGCAAATGGCGGGGAGGGGAACGGAGACACTTTCATCCGCTGAGTTATTGTTCATTCCCTTGCAGGCGGGGGGTAGACTTGTAGGCGTCATGGGGATGAAATTGACGAACTCCGGCGAAGGGCTTGCGCCGGAGCGTCGCCGACTTCTCGAGGCTTTTTCCAGCCAGGCTGCGCTGGCAATCGAGAGGGCCTATCTGGCGCAAGAAGCTGAGCAGACCCAGCTTCTGCAAGCCACCGAGAGATTGGAAAGGTCTCTGCTCAACTCAATCTCCCATGATCTGCGGACGCCTTTATCTTCCATCACCGGGGCCTTAAGCAGTCTGCGGGATGAAGGGAATATCTTAGATCCGGCGCCGCAGCGTGAGCTGATCGAATTGGCCTGGGAAGAGGCTGGGAGAATGAACCGTTTTATCAGCAATCTTCTGGATATCACCCGGATGGAAGCCGGGGCCCTGAGAATCAAAAAGGAGCCTTACGATGTGCAGGACCTCTTAGGTTCATGCCTAAATGCATTAGAACCTCGTCTGAAAGAGAGAAAAATAAAAATCGATATACCTTCGAGCCTTCCTCTCATCTCCATGGATTCCGTCCTCATGGCCCAGGTTTTGATCAATCTGCTGGATAACGCCCTGAAATATTCCCCGCCCAAGGGGATTATCGAAGTTGACGTGCGAACTCGCGATCACTGGCTGGAAATCGGCATCGCGGACCAGGGGCCCGGAATTCCCGAAGAATATCTTGCACAAGTGTTCAACAAATTTTTCCGATCAAACCGCACCGAAGGGGTCAGCGGAACCGGTTTAGGTTTAGCCATAAGTAAAGGTATTGTTGAGGCCCATGGAGGAAAGATCTGGGCGGAAAACCGCCCCGGAGGGGGAGCGAAGATCGTTTTCACGATTCCGCTCCCTATTTCAGGGGCGGCGAGTGAATCATAACTGGGGATGAAAGAACATGACTGCGGAAAATTTGGATAAAAACTTACCGCGGGTTCTGGTTGTTGATGACGAAAAGGCGATCCAGCGTTTTTTAAAAAACGCTCTGAGCTCGGCAGAATTCTCGGTGCATATTGCCGGAGGCGGGAAAGAAGCTTTGACGGCGGCGATAGCCATCCGGCCCGACCTCATCATTTTAGACCTGGGTTTACCCGATATGGAGGGAGTTGAAGTACTCCGTCGGTTGCGCGAATGGTCGCAGGTTCCCATAATCATATTGTCGGTCAGGGACCGGGAGGATGACAAGGTTAAGGCCTTGGATTCCGGGGCCGACGATTACGTAACCAAACCTTTTGGGATGGGAGAGCTCCTTGCTCGGATGCGGGTTGCACTCAGAAAATCAATCCAGCAATCTCCGGAGCCCGTTTACAAAGTGGATGGCTTGGAAGTGGATCTGGAACATCGCCGAGTATTCGTTCAGGGGAAAGAGGTCCAGCTTACGGCCACCGAGTACGATCTTTTACGGCTATTCGTTAATCATGCTGGAAAAGTGCTAACCCATAACCAAATCCTTCGCCAGATATGGGGAACAGCTTATATGGAACAACCGCATTTGCTGCGGGTCAATGTAAGCAATCTGCGGCGGAAAATCGAACCAGAACCAAACCGCCCCCGTTATATTTTAACGGAA
>CAZIDC010000066.1:0-7496 GCA_964537885.1 uncultured Syntrophaceae bacterium
ATGGGGGGATTATGCCTTCCCCTGTTTTTCTCTGGCCAAAGTGAAACGGAAGGCTCCTCAATTTTTAGCCCGGGAGATTGCGCTTACCTTCCGGCCAGAAGGATTGTTGGCCTATTGCACAGCGGAAGGGGCGTACCTCAACTTCCGCATCCAACGGGCGGCTTGGGCCGAGATTGTCCTGCAAAGAATTTTTGCCGCAGGCCATCGCTATGGGCAAACCCAGGAAGGAGAGGGGAAAAGAATTCTGATCGAATTCTCTTCCCCGAATATCGCCAAACCTTTTCACGTGGGGCATCTGCGCTCCACAATCATCGGCCATTCCCTTTGCCGGCTTTTTGAACGGCGGGGTTATCGAGTCGTCCGGCTCAACCATCTGGGGGATTGGGGCAAGCAGTTTGGGGAAGTGATTACTGCCTACCAGCGCTGGGGAAGTTCGCAACAGTTGGAAGCCCAGCCCCTGAAGCACCTTTTCGAAGTTTACAGCCGGTTCCACTCCGCGAGCAAAGATAACGATGCGCTTCATGAAGAAGCCAGGACCTGGTTTAAAAAACTTGAGGAAGGGGAGCCTGAGGCCAGGGCTCTTTGGGGGCGCTTCCGCGAAATCAGCATCGAAGAGTTTATCCGGCTCTATCAATTTCTGGGAATCTCCTTCGATTCTTATGAAGGGGAAAGCTATTACCGGGACCGGCTTCCCGGTTTAATCGAACGCCTGCGCCAGTCGGGGCTTCTCGTAGAGAGTCAGGGGGCTTGGGTGGTTCCTCTTGACGCCTACCAAATGCCTCCGGCCCTTATTCTCAAGAAGGATGAAGCCACCCTCTATCTAACCCGGGACATTGCGGCTGCCGAATACCGCTACCAGAAGTGGCCCTTCGAGAGGTTAATCTACGTGGTCGGTGTTCCCCAGAAGCTCCATTTTCAACAGTTGTTTAAGGTTCTGGAACTCATGGGTTATGAGTGGAGCCAGCGGCTGGTCCATGTGGATTTTGGTCATGTTTTAGGGATGAGCACCCGTCGGGGGGAAGTCGTTTTCCTGCAGGATGTCATCGACGAGGCGATTCAACGGGCCGAACGGGTGATCGAAGAGCGGGGAGAAGACAAGGAAGCCCGCATCGGGAAAATTATAAAGGAAGAAAGGGGAAAAATCGCCCGGGCTGTAGGACTGGGGGCGATTGTCTTTAATGACCTTCGCACCAAGAGGACCAAAGATGTAGAATTTGATTGGGACCGCATCCTGGGTTTTGAAGGCGCTACCGGCCCCTATTGCCAGAACGCTCACGTGCGCTGCTGCGGAATTATGAGAAAGCACTCCGGCGAGGTGAACGCAAGGGTCGACTACGAAGTTCTATCCAGCGATGAAGAGTTCGACTTGATCAAGCGCCTGGGAGAGCTTCCTAACGTCATTGACCGGGCAGCAGAAGAGTGTGAGCCTTCGGTGATTGCGGGCTACACGCTGGAACTGGCCATGTCTTTCAATGTTTTTCTGGCCAGATATCGGGTTCTCGGTGGAGATAACCGAATCACGCCGGCGCGAGTCCTTTTGACCCATGGTGTGAAAGAAGTCCTGGCCATCTGCCTAAGTCTTCTTGGGATGGAGGCGTTGGAGCGCATGTGATGGAGGTTGACAAAGCAAAGATGTACAAAGAAGCAGCTCGACGCAGGGCCAGAGGGCCATCTCCCGGAGATCCCGTTCCGCAACCATCGGGGGGGGAGAGAAACTCAAAATGGGCTTTTGTGGCCGGGGGGGGCCTTATTTTAGCCTTTGTTGCTTTCCTTTCGGGAGTCCAGATGGGGAAAGCACTGACTGAGTTCAAAAATTCCGGGGAGTCTTTCTCCCAGGTGAAAGATAGAAGAATCCAGGAGGTTCCTTTCCCCCCCGAAACCAGGGGAAAACTTTCCCGGCAGAGCAAGGAAGGGGAAACCGCTATTTCTGGCGGTGCGGATTCCACAAAAGAAAAGGGGCCGCAACCTTCCTCCTCCCAAGAAACAAAGATCGAAGAAAAAAATTCCGCCCCTCCCGGGGAGACTGCTCCCTCCTCGGTTGTTATGAATAAAAAGGAAGCTTTGCCGTCCAAGGCCAAATTTACTTTGCAAGTGGCCGCCTTCAACAATCATGAAGAAGCCCAGGAACTGATAAACCGGTTACAGAAAAAGGGATATACCGCTTATCAAATCACCGGCAGGGGGGCAGCAAAAGGGACTTTACATCGGGTTCGTGTGGGACACTTTAAGTCCTTGCAAGAGGCCAGACAATTTGCGCTGGCGTTTGAAAAGAAAGAAAAGATTAAAACGATCATCACCAGCCTGCAATAAAGAAATAGCAATCAGCGGTCAGCGGAAAGAAGGCTGATTGTTGACAGATGAATGCTTGCCAATTTATCATCTTGTGATTGTCCAATGGTTATGTTATCCTTTAAAAAATATGGAAAATGGGCAACGGGTTGGGCTGGCCTTTGACGCGTTGGCCTCACCCTTGTAAAAATTAAAAAGCCAGTTGAGAAACCGGGGCTTAAAAAAAAAGAAGGGATTTTAACAGGAGCCACGCTCACCCCCAATGATTGAAATGGTCAATGTCAGCAAGGCTTATGATGTAAGCCCGCGAGCGCTCTCTGACATCAACCTTAAGGTGGAAAAGGGGAGATTCATTTACCTCACCGGCCCCAGCGGGTCAGGAAAGACAACGCTTTTAAAACTTCTATATGCCGCCGAACGCCCGACGGAAGGAAAGATCGGGGTCAATGGCTTCGACGTCAGCCGATTAAAACCTCGAGAGATTTCCCATCTGCGCCGAAGTCTGGGAGTGGTTTTTCAGGATTTAAAACTCCTGGCCAGGCGGACGGTTTTTGAGAATGTGGCCTTCGCCCTGGAAGTTCTCGGGATGGAAAGAAGGGCGGTCGTAAAAAAAACCGCGCAGGCCCTGCGACTGGCTAAGATCGAATATAAGGGGAATTGCTTGCCCTCCCAGCTCTCTGCCGGAGAGCAACAACGGGTGGCCATTGCCCGAGCCATCGTCAATGACCCCCTCCTCCTTCTGGCCGATGAACCTACGGGCAATATCGACCTTGGATCAGCGAAAGAAATCATGCATTTATTCGACGAAATCAACCTTCGCGGAACAACCGTAGTCGTGGCCACCCATAATGAAGAACTTGCCACGGCGCTACCCAGGGAACGGATTGTATTAGAGTCTGGCCGGAGGGTGGACAGCCCATTGTCTAAAACATTGGCTTTCGCCTGAGAGGCCTGCATTCACAATGAGGGGATATTTTTTCCGCCAAGCCTGGCAAAACTTGAATCAAAACCCCTGGATCAATGCCGTCACTCTGGGGACGATCTCCCTTTCCTTCCTGATCCTCGGTTTTTTCCTGGTGATCTTCCTCAACACCAAAGGCTTGCTGGAGGACTGGGGAGGCCGGATTCGAGTCACTGCCTACCTCGCGGACTCGGCGACTGCCGAAAGGGTGGCCCGAGTTAGGGAGGAGATCCGCGGTTTCAATGAAGTCCAAGAAGTCAGCTACCGATCCAAGGATGCAGCCCTGAAGGCCTTGGAAGAAAAGCTAAAAGGACAACGGGGACTCCTGAATGGCCTGCCGCGCAATCCCTTGCCAGCCTCTCTGGAGATCCGGCTTCGGCCGGAGTATCAGAATGCGGTTGGCGTACAAAGGGTAGTGGCCAAATTACGGGGGAAACCTGAAGTCGAAGACCTACAATATGGGTCGGATTGGGTAGAGCGGTTCTCGGCTTTCGTTGCCCTTCTGCAGGTTTTGGGCCTGGGATTGGGTGGGATGCTCCTGGTTGCCGCTTTTTTCGTCATCTCCAATACGATTCGCCTGAATATCTTTGCCCGGCGAGAGGAGATCGAGATTATGCGCTCCGTTGGGGCTACGGGCTTATTCATCCGAGCCCCGTTTTATATTGAAGGAGTGCTGCAGGGTTTTTTAGGGGCCTGCCTGGCCATCGGGTTGCTTTTCGTTCTTTTTCAATTGTTTTTAATCAAAGTCTATGATCCCTTGAAAGACCTGCTGGGCAATTTCCCTCTGCTTTTTCTCACGGCTGAGCAGTCGTTGGCGATGGCCCTGGGGGGGATGGTTTTAGGTCTCATCGGGACCCAGGTTTCCGTCGGGAGGTACTTACGTATTTAAGGTTTTTTTCGGCTCTAACTCTCTTGATGGTTATCGTTCTGGCAGGCCGGGGGATGGCTGAAACCGACATGCAGAAGATGCAGAGCGGGATGGCCGAGAGCAAAAAGGAACTGGGGGGACTCAAGAAAAAACTCCAGAAAGAAAAACAGCGGGTTAAAGTTATCGGCAAGAAGGAGTCCTCGGTCCTATCTCAACTGACCAAACTCGATCGAACTCTTTCCTTCAAAGAAAAAGAGCTGAAGACCTTAGATAAAAGATTGAAAATCTTGGGCCGAAAGGTCCAGAAGGCCAACGAGGATCTTTTGCTTCTTACCCAGAACATCGCTTCTCAGGAAACATTCCTTGCCAGCCGGTTGCTGGCTTTGTATAAATTTGGGGATGTCGGGATACCCCAAGTGCTCTTTACCTCCCAATCTTATGGGGACCTTTTGAACAGCCGTCGCCACCTGGCCTCGATCATCCGTCAAGACCGTCAGTTGATCGAAGATTGCCGCAAAAGGCAGCTCCTGGTCGGGAATTACCGGGAACAATTGAAGGAGGATGAGCAGGAACTCCAGGGGCTGAAAAAACAGACGGTGCATAAAAGGACGGAGATTAAGGAGGACCGATTGAAGAAGACCGGGTTGCTCAACTCCGTTCGAGACGAGAAACGCATCCATATAGCGGCCATTAAAGAGTTGGAAGCCGCCTCTGCACAACTTCAGGCTTTGATCAACCGTTTGGAGAAGGAAATCCGGGCGAAAGCAAAGGTGAAAATTTTACCCCCAGCCGGCAAAGGATTAGGCGCTTTCAGGGGGAAACTGCCTTTTCCGGTGGAAGGCCGTATTCTCAGCACCTTTGGAAAGAATGAGAATCCCAAGTTTAACACTTTTACGGTGCAAAAAGGGATTGAGATTGAAGCCCCGCCAGGAGCGGAAATTAGGGCCGTATACGATGGCCAGGTGCTCTACTCGGATTGGTTCAAGGGCTACGGAAAGATTTTGATCATCGATCATGGCGAGGGCTATTATACCCTTTCGGGGCATGCGTCTTCCCTTCTGAAAAAAGTGGGAGAGGATGTCCAGACCGGGGAAGTGGTAGCCCTGGTTGGAGATACGGGTTCCCTCAAAGGGCCCTGCCTTTATTTCGAAATTCGCCAGCGAGGTAAGCCTCTGGATCCTCTGGAATGGTTGGGCCGTCAAAAAGGCTATGGAACCGCACGGGCGGGAGCCCCGGGCGGCAAGGAGAAATGAATGCGGAATTGGGTGATCAAGAAGAAGTTTGTGGCGGTGGCGATCCTGTTCATTGTCCTCGGGGTGTTCGTAGGATCGGGTAAGGTCCACCGCGTGGGGGCGGACATTGATTCAGCCTACGAGAAACTGAAGATCCTCGCGGATGTTTTGGCCATCGTGGAGCGCAATTATGTCGAGGCGCCAAAAGTCAGCAATCTGATTCAGGGGGCGATCAATGGGATGCTGGAGACGCTGGATCCCCATAGTACCTATATGTCCCCGGATGTTTTCAAGGAAATGCAGACCGAAACCAGGGGAAGTTTTGGGGGGGTTGGGTTCGAAATCACCATCCGGGATAAAGTTCTAACCGTGGTTGCACCCATTGAAGATACCCCTGCCTTCCGAGCCGGGATTCAAAGCGGAGACCAAATTTGGCGCATCAATGGAAAAACCACCAAAGACATGACCTTGATGGATGCTGTAAAGTTGATGCGCGGCCCTCAAGGGACGCAGGTGACCATCGCGATCATGCGGTCGGGGTTTACCGAACCTCTCGACATTACCCTGACGCGAGCCATTATTCCCATCCGCAGCGTGCGCTTCCGGATGCTCGAAGAAGGATATGGATACATAAAAATCAATCAGTTCATCGAGAAGACCCATCCCGACATGAAAGCCGCTCTGGACCGGCTGGAAAGCAAAGAGGGAACCCTTAAAGGATTGATCCTGGACCTGCGCAATGATCCGGGAGGCCTCTTGGAACAAGCCGTAAAGGTGGCCGATGAATTTCTGGAATCGGGGTTAATTGTTTACACGGAAGGGCGTGTGGAAGGGCAGAAGATGAGATTTCATGCCCAGAAAAAGGAGAAGGAGCACAATTACCCGATCATCGTATTGGTCAATGCCGGCAGTGCGAGCGCTTCCGAGATCGTCGCGGGGGCCCTCCAGGATCATGGGCGGGCCGTCATTCTTGGCACCCAAACCTTTGGCAAGGGATCGGTGCAAACGATCATTCCTCTGGAGGATGGATCGGCGGTCAGGTTGACCACGGCGCGCTATTATACCCCGAACGGTCGTTCAATCCAGGCCCAGGGGATCACGCCGGATATAATTATTGCCGACTCTAATCCCGAAAGCAGGCGAGGGGGCCCGCAGCGCGCGTTAAGGGAAAAGGACCTGGAACATCACCTGCCTGGAGAGGGGGAGAAGGCTATACCGGGGAAAGCTCCAGAAAAGCCGCCGGATAAGCCTCTCGATAAATCGACCCAGAAGGCTCCTCCCCTTGCTGCCGAACCCAAGGAAGACCCGCCGCTGGAGAGGGCCTTGGAACTTTTGAAAACCTGGCAAATTCTCAATAAAGTGGCTCAGAAAAAGGCATCCTAAATCTTTGCGGGGAGAAACAAGGGCATGGGAAATCTGGAGAAAGCCTTAAAATATCCTTTTGCCGATAAGGTCTGGGGGCCAAAGTTTGTTCTGGGAGGGATTTTAAACGCTGTCGGAATGGCTTTGGGGTTTATTCCGTACATCGGATTTATTTTCGGCCTGCTCTTTTCCTTTTTCCCCTTGGGGTATTCTTATAAAATTTTCCGCGACCACCTTAAGGGGAAAGAAGACCCCCTTCCAAGTTGGGAGGAATGGGGGGATCTTTTTTCCCGGGGATTTTTCGTTTTTTTGATCATTCTGGGATATTGGATCATTCCGGGGATTCTTTACTGGCTGGGGTTCGCCCTTTGGCAGGGGGGAAGATTCTCCGCTTTCGTTGGCGTCCTCTTCCTCATCCTGGGGGTGGGAATTGGCCTGGTGGCTTTCTTCCTTCTGCCTATGGCCCTGGCTTTTTATGCCCTCGAGGGTGAACTTCTATCAGCCGCTTTCCGGTGGAACGGGATCGTGGAGAAGATTTGGCTGGTCCAGCGGGAATATTTTTTAGGATGGATATCTGGCCTGGTATTATTCCTGGCTCTTCTTTTTATCAGGACCCAGTTTCTTTATATAGGCTGGGTCCTCTTTTCCTTTGGGTTTTTCTACCTGAGTTTGTTCCTGGCCTGCCTTTTCGGCAATATTTGCCGCGCAAGAGTGAGCGAGACGCCGTGAAGGTGGATGAATTCGAGCACGGAGAAAAGCCAGGGGTCCTCCTGGCTTTCTTTTT
>CAZIDC010000066.1:7596-10133 GCA_964537885.1 uncultured Syntrophaceae bacterium
AGGAGGAGAGATACGAAAGTTCCCTTATTAGATTTAAAAAAACAGTATGGCAGGATCCGTGGCGAGATTCATCCGGCCATCCAGGAAGTCCTGGAAAGCCAGGTCTTCATCCTGGGCCCGGTGGTGGAGTCGTTCGAGAAGGAAGCGGCTGGCTTTTTGAAAGTGAATCATGCCCTCGGGGTAAGCTCGGGGACCGATGCTTTGCTGCTATCGTTGATGGCCCTGGGGGTAAAGGCTGGCGACCGCGTCGTCACCGTCTCGTACACTTTTTTCTCCACCGGGGGGACCATCTCGCGGCTGGGGGCTGTACCGATTTATATCGACATCGAACCGCGGACGTATAATATCGACGCCAATAAGTTGGAAGATTACCTGAAGAAAATCCGCCGAAGAGAAGATCGACCGAAAGTGCTTATCCCGGTCCACCTTTTCGGCCAGATGGCCGATATGAAGGCCATCATGGAAATTGCCCGGCGTTATGAAATGCGCGTGGTTGAGGATACAGCCCAGGCGCTGGGAGCCAGGCAGGAAATTCGTCTCCCTTCCAATCCTCGAAGCGCGAGGGAAGAATGGCTGGCCGGTACAGTGGGGGATCTGGGATGCTTCTCTTTCTTCCCCAGCAAGAACCTGGGCGGGTTTGGGGATGGAGGGATGGTGGCTACCCGGGATCACGAGCTGGCCGAAAAGGTGCGTATCCTCCGGGTTCATGGGGGCAAAACCAAGTATTCTCACCAATGGATCGGCATCAACGGCCGTCTGGATGCTCTGCAGGCCGCGGTTTTGCGAGTAAAGCTAAAATATTTAAAACGCTGGACCGAAGCGCGGAGAAAAAATGCCGAAAGATACCGAGCCCTCTTCCAGGAGGCCGGATTGAGACGGCCCACGATTGCTCTTCCCGAGGCGAAGAAAGGCTACTACCATATTTTCAACCAGTTTGTCATCCGGGCCAAAAGGAGGGATGACCTCAGGCAACATTTATTAAGGAAGGGAATAGGGAACGAAGTCTATTATCCCATTCCCCTTCACCTGCAGGAATGCTTCCGGAATCTTGGCTACCACCCCGGGAACCTTCCCGAGTCAGAACAGGCGGCCCGGGAAACTTTGGCTTTGCCGATCTATCCGGAGCTGACCCTGGCCCAGCAGCGGACAGTTGTGCAGGAGATCAAAAACTTTTATTCACCGCAGAGAACGCCAAGAGCGCAGAGAAGAAAAATTTAAAAATCAAAATGAGAAATGCAAAATGAAAGCCGGGATTTTTTATTAAAATTTTGGGAATTATCGGCGCTCTCCGCGAACTCTGCGGTGAAATTTAAGCGTTTCCAGAGGGGAAGATGAAAATTCTGGTATCCGGCGGGGCCGGGTTTATTGGCTCTCATATCACCGATCGGTATGTGGCCGATGGGCACCGGGTGGTAGTAATAGATAACCTGGCCACGGGAAAGATGGAGAACCTGAATCCGCTGGCTCCATTTTACCGGATGGATATCCGGGACCCGGGGCTGGAGGAACTTTTTTCACGGGAGCGGCCAGATGTGCTCAATCATCATGCTGCCCAGATTGATGTCCGAAAATCCGTCCAGGACCCGGTTTATGACGCCGAAACCAATATCCTGGGGATGTTGAATCTATTGGAGAAAGCTGTAAAATACGGGGTGAAACGGTTTATTTTCGCGTCCTCGGGAGGGGCAATTTATGGGGATCCGCTCGAGGGAGCCCCACCGCCCATAGAGGAAGCCCCTCTTCTGCCGATGAGTCCTTATGGAGTTGCCAAGGCGACGGGAGAGCTTTACCTTCATTATTATCGCATCGTCCATGGAGTTGATACAGTTGCTTTGCGGTATGGAAATGTTTACGGACCTCGCCAGGATCCCTTGGGGGAGGCGGGGGTGGTAGCCATCTTCGCCGCGAAACTCCTCGCCGGGGAGCAACCGTTGATCAATGGCGATGGCCTTCAGACTCGCGATTACGTGTACGTGGAAGATGTAGCTACGGCCAATGTCTTGGCTTTACATTCGAAGACGAGCGGCGCCTTCAACATTGGCACGGGGCTGGAGAAAAACGTGAACGAACTTTTTAGGGGGTTGTGCCAGATCATTGGAAAATCTACCGATGAAGTGCATGGACCGGCCAAGGTGGGTGAACAGCGGAGGAGCGTTTTGAATTGTACCAAAGCCCGCACTCATCTGGGTTGGGAGCCAAGGGTGCCTTTTGAAGAAGGTTTGCGCCGAACGGTGGCCTATTTTAAAGAATTAGGCCTGCGGAAGGCGAGGGAAAAACTGAGATAGTTTAAAAAGCAAATTTTTGCTCTTCTATCTCTGTACTACTTACGTTCAAACCTTGAAAATTTTGTTAAGCATGTTTTAATTTTATCTATGTTTATGCGTTGTTATCTGTGTCCTAATTGTTTTTTTAAGATCTTTATATCTCTGCGATCTCTGCGGTCTCTGCGGTGAATGGATTTTGGTTGCGGCTATGCCGCGCTGTGACCTCTGTGGCTAAATAATTTCAAATTTTGGAGGAAGGGTGAAAGGGAAAAG
>CAZIDC010000067.1:0-10121 GCA_964537885.1 uncultured Syntrophaceae bacterium
ACCCTTCCCCTCTCCCCCGTTTGCAGGGGAGAGGGGAAGGGTGAGGGGGGAAGGATAAAAAAGGAATTTCCTATACAATCAAGGTCAGCCAGGTGGGCAAAGGATAATCAGGATGTCACTCTTCGACCTTAGAGGAAGCGAGGACCGATAATTTGACTGGCCGCACTTTCCGGTAAACCTCATCCGGCCTTCGCTCTTGCCCATCCACGCTCAGGAGGGCCTGTTCAACGGCTATCCCAAACAGGCGCTCGTTTTCTTTCAGGTACGGCAGGATGAGCCGCCAATCCCTCTCGGTCAACTGGGTAAATTCCCCTCCGTTCAGTTGTTCTTCCTCCAGGCGGCGATGGGGATCACGGACATAGAGGGCTCCTCCGGAGGCTAAGGAGAACAGGTTGGATCCTGGAAAAGGCATGGATTGTTCCCGGACCCTACCGTGATCGTCAAACTCCATCCCATTCAGGATGGCAAATCCCCCCCCTTCATGGGGGTCTCCAGCCATAAAAGATTCGGCCAAATAGTCCAGACATGTTCCGTTGATCACTACCCTCGGCTTGCCAACGGCGTTGATCAACGGCCGGCCGGCGGCGTTCCCCTGGACAAATATCGTACCTCCCTTGGCCCCGTATAAAAAGGTCTGTCCTACATCTCCATAGACGACCATCTTCCCCGACTTCATGATCTGGCCAAGCTGATCCTGAGCGTTCCCGTGGACATAGATTTCCAGGCCGTCGATTCCCGATCCAAGGTAATCCCCCGAACTTCCATATACGTCAATCCGGACGTTCCTGGTTTCCGGGCCAAGCCCGCAACCGAAAAAGCGCTGCCCCTGGCAGCCATAAACGATAAACTTCTTCCATCCGTTGAGGTAGGCCTGGGTAATGAGGCTGGCGGCGCTCCCCTCTCCTTCGGGAGGAAACCCCCGGACGTCGAGGATCAACCCTCTTTCTCCTTCGTCAGGCTTTCTGAGCAACCCTCGGCTCTGCCAGTCGATTCGTTTGTACGCCCTGCTCCGGCTCGCCTTCAAGACCGGAGTCGCATCGAAAACCTTTTCCAAAGTTTCCAGCACAATTTCCAGCATACAGCTTCTTCGCTTAGCTCCCGGATCATAACGCCGGTCTAAAAAAAGGGTCAGGATTTCTACCGTTAGAGGCCAGTAGGCATCGCTAACGCTGGCCAGCTTGGCAATCTGCAGGCAAAATTCCTGGAAGGTTTCATAATCCCACTTAGGGATTTGTTCCTGGAAGGTCCGGAAGAAAAGGGTACCGTCTGAAGAACGAAGTTTCTCGGCAACCTCTTGCCGGATCGTTTCTTTTTCATCCGTCGGCAGAGGCCGCGGCCGGTGGCTCCAGAGGGTTTGATCTTTGGGAGCGGCAATGACCTTCCCGAACTTATCCGTGCAGGTCAGGATTTTTTTACAACTGCCGTTCCCGCCTTCCCCAATGGAAAAAATAAAAGCCCCGCCGTCCGTGTGGCTTCCCCCCCTGGCGTTCCAGTATTTGTCGGCGATGCGGTGAAAACGAGCGTCTTCCCGGCTCAGGCTATGCAGGGTGGCGTCAATCGCTTGTTTCTCCGAACAGACCAATCCGATCTGGACATCGCCTTCGGACAGGGCGAAGACCTGGGGCCGGAGCATGGCCGTGTCGGTGATCCCGACGAGCTGGAAACAGTTGCGGTAGGGATCGTTCCGGGCGATGATAAAAAACCAGGGGCCGTCCGGGGATCCATGGATATGGGCGGCCTGGATCTCCCGGTAAATTTTTTGCTTTTCCGGCGGCAGGCGGTCAAAATCCAGTTCGGTCGTCGGCGCCAAAGCCTCGATGATATACTCCAGCGGATAGCCATACACCCGGTTTAAGAGATCGAACAGTAAGACCGAAACTTCCGTGTCCGTTAGGAAAAGGGGGATTAAGTTCGACTGTTTGAGATATTCGCAGACCGAATGGTAATTGGCAAAATCTCCGTTGTGCACAAGGGCTTCATCCATCCCGATAAAGGGATGCGCTCCCCCCGGGTGCCAGACGCGGCCTTTGGTTGGGTACCTTTGATGGGCGATCCAGACGTGGGCATGGCAATCCTCCAGCCGGTAATACTGGGCTGCCTGTTCGGCATAGCCTACAATCTTCAGGATCATCATATTCCGGCCGTGGGAAAGGACAAAAGCAGTTTTTTCGCCCAACGAGGCGTAAAAATGCCGATTGAGTTGAAAGCTGTTCTGGAAAATAAATTCATCTTCAACTCTTTTGGGGTCCATCCCTTCCATTTTATTCCGTGCAGTAAAATCGGCCAGGATTGCTTTTTTTACCCGGACAAAATAACGGAGCACGTCCGGAGGCTGCACTTCCAGGCCCTCGATTTCCCGGAAATGGCCGACGGTGGGGATGGGCGAGGCATGATGAACGTCAAACCACGGCTCGATAAAGGCCCTTTCGACAGAGGGGCGAGCGCTAAGGTCTAAGTAAGCGACCTGGAGCAGATAATCCTCTTCCAGTATTTTTTGGGAAACGCCAAGTTCTTCGGGTAAGAGGCCGACGGCGGCAATTCCTCCTCCTTTCCCGTTGCCCCGGTTGTGCATCTGGCGCGAAGGCTCAATAATATGACGGCCGCTGACCGGAACAGAGCAGGCAAACCCCGTGACCCCGCAGCCCCCTTCTTCCTCAGCCTTCCAGACCGGAGGTTCGGGGAGACCCTTGATGAGTCCCCCCCGGGAAGTGATCATTTTTTGAATGTTTTCCCACTTGTCATTCATAACCAACTCTTTATAACCGTGAGTCGTGAGTTGGGAATGGTGAGTTGTTACAACTCCCAACTATCAACTCCCACCTCACGGCTCTTTGCTTTCTTTCCGTTCCGGCCCATGATAAAAGGCTTAATACAGTCGTCGGGCACTTCGCCCCGGTAATAATCTAAGTGAGCGAGACAATCGGTTCTGCCCACGAGTTCTCCGATGCTTTTCAAACCCAAAAGCTGGAGGATGGCTACCAATTGCTGCCGCCAGGAGGCATAGAGGTTGATGATCCTCTGCGCCCCCCATTCCACTTCGACCAATTGGGAAAGCTCCGGGTCTGTAGTGGCGATGCCCCGCGGGCATCCCCGACCGCTTTCACAATTGCGGCAGCGAATACATTCGAGGGCAATCAGGTCTCCCGTGCCCGTAACGACCCCGTCGGCGCCCAGGGCAATGGCTTTGGCAATATCATAGGCCGTGCGGATTCCGCCGCTGACGATTAGAGTAATCTTGCCGCGGATCCCCTCCTCCTGTAAAAAGCGGTGGACCTTCGGAATGGCGTATTCGATGGGCATGGCAATGTTTTTCTTGGCGATATCCGGAGCGGCCCCCGTTCCCCCATAGCTTCCATCAAGATGGATAATATGGGCCCCGGCGTAATAGCTTCCCACGGCCACCATGTCCACGTCCGTTGGCGTGGAAACTTTTACCGCGATGAGACAGCGCGGATTGATCTCCTTGATCCAGTCCACATGCTTTTTGTGGTCTTCCACCGAATAAACGCTGTGGAAGGGAAAAGGGGAAAACAGCGAGCTTCCCGCTACCGCTTCCCGCATCCGGGACACTGCCGGGGTAACTTTATCCCCCAGCAAATGCCCGCCCAGGCCCGGTTTCGCTCCCTGGGCGTATTTTAACTCCACAAGGCGTACCCGCTGGATCGTTTCTTCCCGCACCCCGAACATTCCGGTGGCCACTTGAGTGATTACATGGCCGTCATAGCGCTTTAATGGCTCCGGGAATCCTCCTTCTCCCGTACAGGTAAAGGTATCCCACGCCTCGGCCGCCTTGGCCCTGGCGAGCATCGTATTGATGCTGACCGAACCGAAAGACATTCCTCCGCCGTAAAAAGGTACGCTGATTCGAACTTGGGGCCGGTTATCTCCCCTGCGGTTCAAATCGATGGCCGTAGAAATTCCTTCTTCCGAAGATAAGGCCGAAGGGTCGATCGCGGGCCAGCGGAATCGCAACCGATCGAACCCCCCCCCGGAACGGCCGATCCGGTATTCCATGTCCGCATAAGGCATTTTTCCGGTTTCCGCCTGCTGCCAGGTGGCCAGCAGAAGGTCAGCCGGCCATCGGTGATCGGCCAGCGCCTGGAGGCTTGGGTTGGGAACCATTCGCAACGCTCCCTGCGGGCAACGGGCTACGCAATAAAACTCATTTTCCTGGCAGGATGGACCGATGCACTTCCAGTCTTGGGGGGAGAGCATTTTTTTGCCGAGTGGCCGGTGGACTCCCTCCGGGCAAAGTTCCGCGCACAGCCCGCAGTGAACGCACTCCGGTCCACGGTGGATTTTGTATTTCCCGAGAGGATTGCGAAAACGCGAAGGAGCCCTTTTGATTACCGGAACCCTAAACATGGAGTTCCTTTCCGCTGGCGTTAAGCGGCGCTGCTCGCGGGTAAATTTTTTCCGCAGCGGCGCCGAATATCCTTCCGAAGGTTTCTTTCTCGATCTCTTCCAGGAAAATCGCCCGGCCCGCTTCGCCCCTGAGCCGGCGGACATCCCGCAAACCCATAGCACCCAGAACTTCAAGGAGTTGTCCATGCCAGGCCGCAATCAAATTCACGATGCGCTGCCTCCCCCAGTCCGGGTCAATCTTTCCCATCTCCACCGGGCATTCCATTTCCCCGGCGCACCGTTGACAAAGCCGGCATTCAAGGGCAATCAGCAGAGGATAATCAACGGACACGGCGTCGGCTCCGCAAATGATCGCTTTGGCCACGTGTTCGGCCAGGGCAATTCCCCCACCGAAGACCAAACTGATTTCGTCCCGGCGACCTTCCTGCACCAAGCGGCTATGAATATTGCGAATCAATTCTTTGATGAACCGGGGGGAAGACGTTTCCTGCTCTTGCCCCTTTTCATTGGCTTGAAGATGAATAACCTCCGCCCCGGCGCGCTCCAGTTCCAAAACCTCTTCTTCGGCCCGGGGGGTCAAGGGAAGGCGGATCGAAACAACGACTCCCGGATTGATTTTTTTTATCTCCTTTGTTTTCGCCGGCGCTTCGCTGGTAAAAGGGAGTTGAACCATCCTAACTCTGGAGATGGCCTGGGTGAAGTTTTTCACCGGTCCCGGAGGAAGCAAAGGCACAAGATGGCTACTCATGGGCCACAGGTTTTTTTCGATATGCTCCGCCTCCGCAATCATCAAGGTGTTCGTCTCTACCGCGGCCTTAGCCAGGGCCAGACGTACGGAGGGAGTGGCCTTACGGGGAGGGAGAAGATCGAAGAGTACGGGCACAGACACTTCCACTCTCGGGGGCAAGGCTAACGCGGAAGCCCCCCCCAAAAAGGCCGCCTCGCGCGAGAGGAGACGGGAGGGAATCCTTTTAGGAACGCGCCCCAGCTCCACGGAGGTACTGATATATTCCCGGCCATGAATGCCATCCCGGGTGGGCCGGACGATCTCGGACATGTCCGTCCACATGCTGTCGAAACCCGGGCCAGAAAAAGGACCTCCATACCCCCCTCCGGAAACGGGGATTTTCCCGGTCTCGGCCTGGACCCGATTGCTGGCAATAATTTCCGGCTTCCAGTATTCATCCCCCATCGACCAAAATTCAGGATTCAAACTTTTGGAAAGAATCCGGCCATGACACCCCTGAACACAGCGAAAACAGTTTTTACAAAGGGAATCGGCCGTATCCAACATCTGCCTTTGATCATACTCCCGTTTACGGAAAACCGAATAGACGCAAAACTTTTTTACGCAATTGGCGCAGTGCAAGCAGCCGTCCCCCTCGATGATTCCGAAAGGACCCGGAGCAACGAAACGCGGGGGGGCGGGTCTGGGATGGAGCTGATATTTTTTCGGCATCTTTAATTCCTTATTTACTCAAAACCTGATTCTTAAGCGCCTGCTGAATGTATACTTTTCATGGCTCGAACCTTTTCCAGCCACGCGGAAAATTCATTTAGATCCCCCGGTTTGGGTTGGGGCGGGAAGACGAATCGGTGCACCCGATCTCCTTCAAGGCCGATCTCTTGCAGAATTCTCTCCGTATGGCGCACCCTTCTCTTGGCCCTTTCGCTGCCAATAACATAATGGCATTCCTTTTCCGGACACCCGAAAATGGCCACCCCCTCCGCTCCGTTTTCCAAAGCCTTGGTCAGGTGCCCAACCTCAAGCTTCCCCGAGCAGGGCAAAGTCACTTGGCGAACATTCACCCCCCCGGGATCGCCCAGCCCCCCCAAGAGCTGAAGAAGCACATCCTTTCGCTGCTGGCAGGAGAAAACGGCTAATTTGATTTTTTCATCCTTCATCATTCAGTTCCGGTTGAATCCGTGCTTCCTTGAAATACCCAACTCGCTTTCCCTTTCACTGCTACCTAAGGGGACTGGAGGCAAGACTGATCCCTCACGCCCTGCCCGGCGTTTTTTTTAAACCTTGTTTTCACTTACCCGTCTATTGGCTTAAAGTACAGGCAGGTATTTCTCGATCTCGTAAGAAGTGACCTGGATGCGATACCGGTCCCACTCCACTTTTTTGTTTTCGATGAAGTGGTTGAAGACATGATCGCCCAGGGCTTCCCGCACCAACTCGCTCTTTTCGGTAAGTTGAACGGCTTCCCAGAGGCTTCCGGGAAGTTGCTTGATCCCTCTTCTTTCCCGTTCTTCCGGGCCCATCTTATAGACGTTCTCCTCCACGGGTTCCGGCGGCTCAATTTTCTGTTCCATCCCGGCCAAACCCGCGGCGAGCATAACGGAGAAGGTCAGGTAGGGGTTGCAGGCCGGATCCGGACTCCGGTACTCGAGGCGGGTGGCCTCTTCCTTTCCGGGTTTGTACATCGGGACCCGGATCAAGTCTGACCGGTTGCGCTGGGCCCAGGACAGATAAACCGGAGCTTCATACCCCGGAACCAATCTCTTGTAGGAATTTACCCACTGACAGGTCACGGCGGTGAACTCGGGGGCGTACTTCAGCAACCCGCCGATAAAATATTTGGCATTGTCGGAAAGGTTATATTGTCCTTTGGGGTTGAAAAAGGCGTTCCGCTTCCCCCTAAACAAGGACATATGGGTATGCATTCCGGACCCGTTTTCGCCGAATAGCGGTTTGGGCATAAAGGTGGCATAGACCCCCTGCCGGTAGGCTACTTCTTTGACGACCAGACGGTAGGTCATGACATTGTCGGCCATGGTCAAAGCATCTTCATAGCGCATGTCGATTTCATGCTGCGAGGGGGCGACCTCATGATGGGAGTATTCGATCTTCATCCCCAGGGCCTCGCAAAAAAGCACCGTTTCCCGGCGCAGGTCAAGGGCTTCATCCCGCGGGATCAGGTCAAAATATCCGCCTTTATCCAGGATTTCCGTGGAGTGGGAATCTTTAAAATAGAAATATTCCAGTTCCGGGCCCACGTAATAGGTAAACCCTTTCTTCGCGGCTTTTTCCAGGTTTCTTTTCAACACATACCGCGGGTCGCCTACAAAAGGTTTCCCGTCGGGTGTGACGACGTCGCAAAATACCCGGGCCACGCCCTTTTCCTTGGGACGCCAGGGCAGGATGGCAAAAGTGGATGGATCCGGAATCGCCACCATGTCGCTTTCATCGATGCGCACGAAACCCTCGATGGAAGAACCATCGAAGCCGATGCCCTCGTTGAATGCTTTTTCTAACTCTTCCTTGGGAACGGAAAAGCTTTTCAGAAAACCAAGGATGTCCGTAAACCATAGCTTGATGAACTTTATATCGTTCTCTTCGATTTTTTTCATAACCATTCCATAATCATTTTTTTTCGCCATTATTTTCCTCCTCATCTCTTATTTTCAATCTATTTCCGCTCCCGTCCCTCGTCTTTCGTCCATCGTCCCTCTTCCCTCGTTTTCTTATCCGCTGACCACCCTCGTTATGATTTGCAACTCCTTCATCTTTTTTCTCAAAGTGTTCCGGTTGATTCCCAGTCGTTTAGCAGCCCGCACCTGGTTTCCTTTTTCTTCTTCCAGAACAATCCCGATCAATGTTTTTTCCACTTTCCCGACCACGGATTCATGAATGCTTCCTTCATGGCCCGTGTCAACCTCCTCTTTGAGATACTCTCGGAAAGCCTGTTCCAAAAACAAAGGTGGCCCCCCTTGTAGATTTTGACTCTCCTGGCTCC
The DNA here is from genome assembly GCA_964537885.1 of uncultured Syntrophaceae bacterium. Classification (GTDB taxonomy): domain Bacteria; phylum Desulfobacterota; class SM23-61; order SM23-61; family SM23-61; genus CAZIDC01. The sequence goes on from CAZIDC010000067.1 coordinate 8,109, forward strand.
CCAAATTTTTCTCTTTTCCAAGGGGGAATTGTCTTAAGATTTTTAGCTCATCTTTGGGAAAAATCTTTTCGATCAAGCCGTGAACATTGCGATCATCTTCGATCAGCAGAATTGCTCCCATTTCAACCATCCTGACTATTTTTTAAAACTATTTAAGCAATACCAGTACCAACTAAAAAAACATTATAGCTGAAATTTAATTGGTTTGTAATATCAAAAGATTATCCAATAGAGCGCCGGATAAAGACTCACCATGGGATAAATTTTCAATTTATCTCCCTGCTAAATAATTGGGCAAATGGTAAGGATGGTGAACTTTGTTTATTATAAAGGCAAGTGTATTGAATAGGTTAAGCGCAAGGATAGAAAATGAGCATCCTGCTCAAAATCCGTCAGGAAAAGGGGTTGCCTCCCTTGATTCCCATTTTAAAACCTCTCCATTTCTTCCAGCAATTCTTTTTTTATGCGCAGGATTATTTCTTCCTCTTCTATTTTAGATCCGCTGAGGTCCTGGACGTAAAAAACATCGACAACCTGATCGATTTTGGTTGATATTTTAGCCATCCAGAGGTTAAGCCCCATTTCGAATATCCTCTGGGCAATGCGATAAAGTAAACCCGGACGATCATGGGTGTAGATTTCGACGACCGTGTAAAAATCAGAAGCACTGTTGTCCACTTCTACTTTTGTCGGCCGCCGTGAAATTATATACGGGTGAAACAAAGGAAGAACCATCCCGTTTACCAGCGTGTTTACCGCCGTCTTCCCCTCGAGGACCCCCCTTAAATCCTCCTTAAGTTTGGTCCACCTATGCGGCAGGAAAATGCCTTCGTCAATCAGGCTCTGGACTCGAAACAGGTCAACAGCGATGCCATTCTCCCAGGTGCTGATTTGGGCGGATAGGATGGTCAAAAGATTCGCCGTCATAACCCCCGAAATCTTGGCGAAAAGGCCGGTTTCATCCCGGGCCACCACGGTGATTTCATCACATCCTTCCTCCGGCTTTTCTTCCCCTTCCAAGACGACGGATTGCCCTTTGAGCCTTTCCGCCATGAGAATCTGCTGCCCGATGGCGCGCCCCTCATTGACCCCGTAGTGGCGGGGTGGGATGCTGACCAAATATTCTGAAATCTTTGGCGGAGGAAGCTGTCCGGTCAAGAGTTCCATAACCTTCCGCTGAATGTGAACCGTCCGGTCTCGGGCTTCTTTCTCCAATCCTTCTCCTTTTTCCAAAAGGTGGAGAGTCTTGAAGAAAAGTTCCCGCATCAAAGTATCCTTCCAGGCTGTCCAAGCCGACGGTCCAACGGCCCGGAGGTCGGCAAAACAAAGCAAATAAAGCATTTTCAACCGCTCGCTATCGCCGACGGTTTGGGCGAAGCGGAAGATGAGGTTCTCATCGTTCAGGTCCCTGCGCTGGGCGATCTCGGCAAAAGTCAGATGCTCCCGCACCAAGAAACGAAGAGATTCAATTCTTTCGGGAGTGAGCTTTAGTCTTTTCCCGATGGAGGCCGCAATTTCCTCCCCCCGCTGGGCGTGGGACGGGCCATCGGCTTTTCCCAGGTCATGAAACAGGGCGGCCAGTTTCAGGAGGCCGGGATCCTTTATTTCGGCCCAAAGCTCTGCGAAAAGGGGCCAGGAGTCTTCGCGCCCTTTTCTCTTGAGCATCTCCAATTCACGAACGGAATAAAAGGAGTGGACATCCACGGGATAAATATGGTAGCGGTCGTACTGGACATGGCAATGGACCCGCTCAAATTCAGGAAGAAACTTGCGCAGGAAGCCGGTTTCATGCATGCTCTCCAATACCCGGTAGAGGTGCCCGGATTGCTCAAAAAAAGAAAGGAAAGAGTGCATCGATTCTTCGGCCGTGCGGAAGCGCTGGCTTACCAAATCAAGGTGTTCGCTGATCGTTTCCTTTAGGGACGCGGCCATTTCCACCCCGTGGTTATGGGCTATTTCAAAGGCCTTCCAGAGGTGAAAGGGGTTGCGGTCGAATAGGGAAGGGTCGCTCAA
>CAZIDC010000068.1:0-10021 GCA_964537885.1 uncultured Syntrophaceae bacterium
ACAGGAATGGTTCAGGTCATGAAATCCCGAAAATCCTCTTTAACCTATAAATCCTTCCGCGACCTAAAAGATCTATGCAAGTCAAAATCCATATCTTTCCCAGATCTTCCCAAAGTGAGTGTCGTCAAGCCGGAGAGGGAGCAGAGTCCTGAACTTGAGGAAAAACTATTGGCCGAAGCCATGGAAGGGGTTACTCCTATCGCTAAAGACAACGGCCTTGCAGGAAGTTTCCCGGTCAGATCGCCGAGAATCAAGCCACGAGAAGACCCTGGGAAGGATGAAGATGCGGAGACTTTATCCGAGCTTAAAAATCTTGTGCAATGCGGAGCGGGTTTCAATATTATTGACACGCCTGAATACATCGAAGGCACGGGGTATCACGTCCACCCCGAGGTTGCGCGACGCCTGCATCGGGGAGATTTTTCCATCCAGGCCCATGTTGATCTTCACGCCTTGAATGCCGACGATGCCAAAGAAGTTTTCGAAAGGTTTTTAAAATGGGCGGTAAACACGGGGAAAAGGGGGGTTTTGATCATCCATGGCCGCGGTCTTTCTTCCCCTGCCGGCCCCGTCTTAAAGGAAAAGGTGATCGAATGGCTTACGCATGGCCCATGGCGCAAATGGGTCGTCGCCTTTGCCAGCGCCAGGCTTTGTGATGGGGGTGCCGGGGCGACTTATGTGCTGCTCAGGCCGCGTCCAGTTTCGAAGCGGGTGAAGGCCAATCCGTAAAAACCAAAGGCCCATTCAATGCCGGCCGGGGGCTTTATCCCTCAGCTTGTCGGCCACGGCCAGAACGGTGTTGGCGTAAACGGAGCTGTGGTTGTAGGTGAAAATCACCTTGTGCCGGCTGGTCCTGTTCATACCGGGGGCCCAGCCGTGTTCCCGCAGGTAATTGGCAATGCTATTGATGGCGTCGGGCTTGGCAAAGAGGTCGATCCGGCCGTCTTGATCGGCATCTACCCCGTAGGGTAAGATCTTCGACGGCATAAACTGGCACAGCCCGATGGCCCCATAGATTGACCCCGGAATGCTGACCGGGTCGATCCCGTTCCTCTGGGCGTAATCGATCAGGGCCTTAATCTCGGCATAAGCCCATTCGGCTTTTTGGCGGCAGCATTCACGGGCGAATGGCTCATTCTGGGCAGTAATTAATTTCCGGGCAAGATAAGGCCGGATGGTGTCAAGATCGGTGCAGAGAGCCATGCTGGCCAGGTTATTGAAAGCGCTTTTTTCCCCTACATTCACACCCAGGTGGGTTTCAACAAGGAGGATCGACACGATAACTTCTTTGGGCACACCGTAATGGGCAGGGATGTTTTCGAGGACGGCCTTGTTATCCTCGATGAAAGAGCGTGCTTTGGCGATCACCTTGCTTTTTAAAAAGCCCTTGAGAACACCTTTTTTCTTCGCCGGCGGAATCTCGGCGGGTTTGGCGGCATGCTTTCTTAGAAGAGCCTGGAGTTTGCTCGACATAGCCTCCGGTTCAAATTGCACATCCGGGCGGGAGAAGAGGGCCCGGATAGCCTGCTCATCAGAACCTTCAGCCACGAGGCGCTCAATAAGCGGCGACCAATCAGCGGTAGCCGGGTTGGGGGCAAAAAGGGAGGTTAAGAGAAAAAGAAAAGCAAGGGGCCAGGCCCGTAAAGGGTTAGGGATAAGACCAAGGCATCCTGGCGAAATCAGAATCATTTAGGCCCCGAGAAAAACCCGCTCCTTTTGATGGGTATCGGCTCTTTTAAAAAATATATCGGTAAGATGGAGATGAAGTTTACCGGATCGGGAAGACAAAAACAAGAGAAATTGGATTATTTCAGCGAAATAAATTCGGCGGCGCCGTTCAGCGAATCAAGGAAAAAAAGACGGTTGCGCAACGGCCGCCCAAGGCCGGTGATGATCTTTACAGCCTCCTGGACCTGAAGCGAGGCCACGGCCGATACGATTCCAGCCAGGTTTCCCAATTCCACTTCGATCCCTTTTTCAGGGATGTTGGGCGCATCTCCATAGATGGCTTTAAAGCCGACGTCTTCCGGGTAGATGACCGTTACCTGCCCGCTGAATCCGGCGACTGCTCCATGAACCAGAGGGATGCCTCTCTCTTGGCACACCCTTTCCAAAGTGAAGCGGGAAGGCATATTGTCGAGGGCGTCGATGGCTACATCGGCTCCCCTGAGGAGGGAGGCCATTTCTTTTTCCCCGGCGAATCCTTCGAAGACCTCAACTTCCGTCGCGGCGTTAATTTTGGCAATCATGGACAGGGCTACCTGAACCTTGCACCGCCCAACATTTTCTTCCAGGGAGAAGGCTTGGCGGTTAAGGTTGTCCTCGCTGAAGGAATCGCCGTCGGCCGTGACCATTACACCCAATCCCATCCTGGCCAGAAGCTGGGCGATGGTTCCCCCCAGTCCCCCAGCGCCCACCAGCAGCGCCCGGGCTTTAAGAAGCTTCAATTGGCCGGAGATTTTAAGAGAGCCCATGTTGCGCATATAGCGCTGGGGGATGACCCCAGCTTCCAAGGCGGCGATTTCCACTTCTCTTTTGGAAAGGCCGAAGGAAGCGGCAAGAGCGTCCCGGTCCGACAAAGAGATGACCGAGCAGGTTTTTTTGTTCGGTGCCAGGCAGGGCCGGGCTAATTTCAGGATGTGATCGCGCAGACTCATAAATAAAGCAGCCGCTCCAGGTCCCGGGTTACATGCTCGCGAAGCTTGCCGATTCTTCCGCCCGCATTCAATTCCCGAAATCCATTTTCCCCTCCCCGGAGGCTATCCCTTTTAAAGCGCTCTTTTAACCAGGAATTTTGGGAATGACCCGCGAAGCGCATTCCGCTCCCTTGCGGATCGCCTCGGTATTAGCTGGCAACAGGTGATGATAACGTTCTTCGAAGATCCGCGGAAGAGCGGCGATCAGCGCGTCCATGCTGACCACCTTTGTTTTTTCGACAAAGGCACCGATGGCCACCATATTCGCCAGGCGGTCATTCCCCAGATCCTTGGCGATTTCCATGGTCGCGATGGGGAGGATGTCCAGGTCGGTTCGGGTCACTTCCTGGGGTTCTACGAAGGACGTATTCAGAAGAAGAAAGCCCTGGGTTTTGATTTTGGGGCCGTATTTGGTTAGGGAAGGCTTACTCATGATAATGCAGGATTGCGGCGAACCAACGATGGGCGAGCCGATCTCTTCAGTGGAGATGACCACGGTGCAGTCCGCCTGGCCGCCGCGCTTTTCCACGCCGTAAATGGGCATGTAGGTGACGTTCAAGTTTTCCATAAAAGCGGCGTGGGCCAGAAGGCTTCCGATAACCATGATCCCCTGGCCACCGACCCCGCCCATGATAATTTCATGATACATGCCAAACTCCGTTAAAAGGGTTCAAGGGGTCCAGGGGCCAAGGGTTCCAGTGAAAGGAGAAAATGAAAAGCCACTTGAATCCTGGACCCCTTTTCTATTGGTAGTCTATCCCTTTCCGTTCCTTAAAGATCCCCAGAGGGAAATAAGGGATGAGTTCCTTTCCCACCCGCTCATTGGCCTGGAGGGAATTCATCCCCCAGTTTGTCGGGCACGAGGAAAGAAGTTCCACGAAGGAGAAACCCTTGTCGTTCATCTGCATCTCAAAGGCCCGCCGGACGGCCTTTTTGGCTTTCATCAGGTTGGCCGATGTATTCAGGGCCACGCGGGCAGAGAAAGACGTTCCCTCGAGGGCGGCGAGCATTTCGGCCATGCGGATCGGATAGCCGTCCTGGAGAAAATCCCGTCCGTAGGGCGACGTAGTGGTTTGCTGCCCCAGAAGAGTTGTGGGGGCCATCTGGCCGCCGGTCATCCCGTAGACCGTGTTGTTGACGAAAATAACGGTGATGTTTTCTCCACGGTTGGCGGTATGAACGATCTCGGACATGCCGATGGAGGCTAAGTCTCCATCGCCCTGGTAGGTAAAGACGATCCGGTCGCGGAGAGCCCGCTTCAAGCCGGTGGCCACGGCAGGAGCCCGGCCGTGGGGCGCTTCGGCCACGTCGATGTCAAAATATTCATAGACAAATACCGAGCAACCCACGCCGGCCACGCCGATCGTCCGCTCGCGCAACTTGTAGTGGTCGATGGCCTCGGCCACCAGGCGGTGGATCGTCCCATGGTGGCAGCCGGGGCAGAAATGGAAAGGAACATCTTTCAGACTCTGGGGGCGCTTGAAAACTTGCTTCATGGGCTATCCTCAATACACTTTCTTGATCGCTTCTAAGAGTTCTTCGGGAACGGGCGGAGAGCCCGGCGGATGACCGTAAAAATGCACCTCGGCATCTCGGGCCACGGAAAGCTTTACGTCTTCGACCATCTGGCCGGTGTTCATCTCAATCGCCAGGAAACGTTTTACCCGCTGAGAGAGACGGTTCAGGGCTTCCCCGGGGAAAGGGTAGAGAGTGATTGGCCGAAAGAGCCCAACCTTTAGACCTTCGGCCCGGGCCAGGCGGATAGCGGTTTTGCAAACCCGGGCGGAAGTGCCAAAAGCAGCAAGCACCAGCTCGGCGTCTTCATCCTGTGAAGCCTCATATCGGACCTCTTCCTTCATCCGCTGGTATTTCTCAAAGAGCTTCCAGTTGTGCTTCTCCATCTCCCCTTCCTTCAGGTAGAGAGATTTGATGAGGTTGGGCTTTCTTCCCGAGGCCCCGGTGAGGGCCCAGTCCTTCGGCGGGAGTTCCGGGGGATGATAGGGCCTGTCGACCATGGTCTCCTGCATCTGCCCCAAGACGGCATCCCCGAGGATGACCACGGGATTGCGGTATTTGTCCGCGAGGTCAAAGGCCAGGAAAGTCAGGTCGTGCATTTCCTGGACAGAATGGGGGGCGAGAACCAAAGTGCGATAATCCCCATGCCCACCCCCACGAGTAGCCTGGAAGTAATCCCCCTGGGAGGCCGAAATACCCCCGAGCCCCGGCCCGCTGCGGGTGATGTTGACGACCACTGCCGGAAGTTCGCTCCCGGCTAAGTAAGAAATTCCTTCCTGCATCAGCGAAATCCCCGGACTGGACGAGGAAGTCATGGCCCGGGCTCCGGCCGCGGAGGCGCCGAGGAGCATGTTGATGGAGGCCACTTCGCTCTCAGCCTGGATGAAGCACCCCTCCACCTTGGCCAGCTGTTTGGAGAAGTACTCGGGAATGTCATTCTGGGGAGTGATGGGATAGCCAAAGTAAAAGCGGCAGCCGGCCTTAATGGCGCCGATGGCCAGGGCTTCATTGCCTTTGATGAAGAGTCGCTTTTCCACCTGAGTGCTTACCTCCAGACTTCAATAGCCACGTCCGGGCAAGACTCGGCGCAAAGCGCACAGCCGTTGCAATCATTATCCGTACTGGGCTCGGCAGGGTAAAACCCCTGGGTATTGGGTTCTTTGCTGAAAACGATCAGCTTTTTGGGACAGGATAAAGTACAGAGGGCGCAGGCCTTACAGCGCTCGCGGTTGACGACAATCTTACCCATTTAGGATCACACCTCTTCACTCCAGATGAATTTAAGAACCCGGAGAAAGGCTCTAAGGCGTAAATCGCCCCAGCGTCCAGTACCGTCTTTCCTAATTTTCTCTGGCGGATTCTACAATTCAATTTAGCATGAAAGGCGAATCATGGGCAAGAAGAAACTAAATTCAGCCCTTGTCATTTTGTAGAAATTGGTGTTTAATGCTCTATATCCGCGCCTGGGGCGGGAGTACACCAGGGGAGTAAAGTTTGTTCAAAGAAGGATGATGTATGCTGATCCGAATCAACCCTCAAAATCCTCAACCGCGGTTGATTCGCCGGGTGGTGGAAGCCTTGAATAAAGGCGGGGTCATCGCCTACCCGACGGATACCGTCTACGGGTTTGGCTGTTCGCTTTACAATAAAAAAGGGATTGAGCGGATTTACCTGATCAAGCGACGCGAGAAGAGCCAGCCTTTCAGCTTGATCTGTGCTGACCTGAAAGACATCAGCCTTTATGCCAAAGTTTCCAACTACGCCTATAAAACCATGAAACGCCTCCTGCCCGGTCCCTACACTTTCATTCTCGAAGGAACGAAGCTGGTTCCCAAAATCATGCTTACCCGCAGGATGACCGCGGGAATCCGGGTTCCGAACAATCCGATCTGCCTTGGCATCGTCAATGAACTCGGACATCCCATCATCAGCACCAGCGCTATGCTTCCCGGGGGAGAAGCCCTCTACGACCCTGCCGATATCGCCAGCAAGCTGGGAAAGGTGCTGGACTTAGTCATCGACGGCGGGATTTTGGTTTCCGAGCCTTCCAGCATAATCGACCTTACCGAGGATAGGCCGAAGGTCTTGCGCCAAGGGAAAGGGGATGTAAGTTTTTTCCTTTAATCTACTTCAGCCCGATTTTAAAATCTCCGTTTTTGATGGCCCGCAGAATCGAATCCCGGTGCCGGGAGCTCTGGACCTCGATCCAAGCCCGGCCGCATTGGTCGGAGGAATGGGCATCGTCCGAGGCGATCTTGGGACGAGGGATTGCGGGTGTATCGTAAACTTTGGTATAAACCCCCTTGTCAGTAACTTCCACGCAATGAATGGGCATATCCTTAGAGATGATCTGGATCTGCCGGTTGACTTCCTCGATCGAAAGCCGGTATTGCTGGGGGTGGTTGAAGATAAAGAGGGTCTCCTCGTCGCCGAGGATTTTGCCGATGTGCTGGTAGCGGAGGGGAGGATATTCCAATTCAATTCCCTTAAACACGATGAATTCGCCGTTGCTCTCCGGGATGCTTTCCCAGTAGGGGGGCCGAATGAGGTAATCATGGTCCGTGATGGCCACAAAATCGTACCCCAGGTCCTGGTAGGTTCTTACCATTTCTGCCGGAGTCAGGCAGCCGTCGGAGAAACGGGTGTGGGCGTGCAGGTTTCCTCTTAAATAAGGGGTGAAAGGTTGGCGGTGGTTCACGATCTCAAGTTAACGAAAAAGGAGCTGTTTAGTCAATCAATAATTATAGGGGGTAAGGTGCAAGAGTTTGGGCGAGAGACCAGGGGCGAAGGAGAAGGGGGAAAAGAATTGACTTTTGGGTAAAAGGGGGTAATAAAATTACATAAGATCTGGAAAGGGGTGAAAACTTAAGCATGAAAGTGGAAATCAAGCTCTTTGCCAATTTCCGTGAATACCTTCCTCCGGGAAGCGAAAAATATGGTATCCATCTTGAATTGGAAGAAGGGACAACGATTGGACAGATTCTGGAAAGGCTGAAGATTCCGGAAGCGGAGCCGATGATCACTCTGGTAAACGGAATTCACCGGAAAGAAGAAGATTCCCTCGAGCCCGGGGATGTGCTCAGCGTGTTTCCCCCCGTGGCCGGCGGGTAAGCGTTTCCCCACGTTTTTTGTCGCCAGGACATTGAACCGGGTTGACGCGGGCTGCAATTTTTAATATATTGAAAAAGATTGGCAGTTTAAATTAAAGGGAGGGTCATTGAGCACCATTATTCTTCTTAGCTTGGGGCAGATTTTTCCGGCCGGAGGAGGGGGCGGTTTTCGCGGGAGCGTGCTGGATTTGGTTCTCTATTCGGGCCCAGTAGTCAAAATTGTCCTCCTCATCCTCCTCTTTTTTTCAATTCTTTCCTGGGCTATTATTTTTTCCAAGCTTCGCCTCATCCGGCGGGCGGATAAAGAATCGAGGATGTTCCTGCGAATCTTCTGGGAAGGCAAGCAGCTCTCTTCGATCTTTGCCGAGTCGAAGAAGTTGCGCTACAGTCCTACCGCGGAAGTCTTCCGCGCCGGATATGTGGAGCTGACCAAACTCAGCCAGGCCACCACCAGCCCGGACAATCCCCGGAAGGTCAGCGACCCGACCGCGCTGAATATCGAACTGGGCGGAGTGGATAATATCAGCCGGTCCATGCGCCAGGCCACGACTTCGGAGCTGACCAAGCTGGAGCGGGCCCTGGGATTTCTGGCGACCACCGGTTCCACCACCCCTTTTATCGGCCTCTTCGGCACCGTGTGGGGAATTATGGACGCCTTCCGGGGGATCGGGATGCGCGGTTCGGCCACCCTGGCCGTCGTCGCCCCGGGTATCTCGGAAGCCCTGATTGCCACGGCTGCGGGGCTGGCGGCCGCAATTCCGGCGGTCGTCGCCTATAATTATTACATCAACCGAATCAAGGTTCTCAGCTCGGAGATGGAAAATTTCTCCGCCGAACTGTTGAACATCGTCAAGAGGCATTTTTTGAAATCATAAATGCTGACGAATTCGTAAGGGATTATTGAATCCGTAAAGGAGAATCATGCAGGGGCCCAGAAGCGAAAACCGAGCTATGAGTGATATCAACGTCACCCCCTTGGTGGACGTAATCCTGGTCTTGCTGATCATCTTTATGGTTACGGCCCCGATGATGCAGCAGGGCATTGACGTAGATCTGCCGCAAACGACTTCTCAACCCATGGAAGGCCAGGAGGAGCGAGTGGTCATTACCATCAACGCCAAGCGAGAGGTCTTTATTAACCAGGAGAAAGTGGACCCCGTCCTGCTCCGCAGGAGGTTGGAGCGGACAGCGGCTGCGAAATTTAACAAGGAAGTTCTCCTCCGGGCGGACCGCAGCGTTCCTTATGGATTTGTGGTTCAGACCATGGCCGAAATCAAGAATGCGGGGATCGAAAAACTGGGCATGGTCACGGAACCGGCCGATTTACGGAGATGAAAACTTCGGCGAACATCGATGTCCTGCGCAGCCTCTCCCGGGCCCCCCATTTCGGGCCCATGGTCTTCCTATCCGTGGGCCTGCACCTGACGGCGGTTTACGCCATGTTTTTCCTCCCCAACCTGTCCTCTACGCGGACCTTCTATTCTCCGGTGTATTCCGTCCGCTTGGTCAATGTCGCGCCGAGCTTCGGGCCGGTGGGCGAAAAAGTGGAAAAAAGAATTCCCGAATCCCCACCGGCCAAGCCTTCCCCGGCCCGGGAAAAGCCGAAAGTCAAGGGGCAGGAAAAACCCATTTCGCTTTCCCCTTCCAAAAAAGAGGACTCCGAGAAGAGGATTGCGGAGGCCATCGAACGCATCCGCCAGCGCCGGGAAGGCAAGAGCGTCGAGACGGCCATCGAGCGCATGCGCAGTGAACAGGAGACGCGCCAGGTGAAATCGGCCATCGAGGGCATCCGCAAGCGGGTGACCATCGGAAGCACGGGAGCCATCGAGACGGGCGAAGGAGCGACCGGCGGAGCCTCATCGGGGATCATGTCCATTAAACACAAGATTTATTATAACCTGATCTGGCAGCGCATCCGCAGCGTCTGGGTTCTCCCGGAAAAAGCGCTGGGGGGCAAGAAGAACCTGGAGACCATTATCACCATCCGCATTGCCCGGGACGGTCAGATTGAGGAAATGCAGTTCGAAAAAAAATCCGGGAATTCCTACCTGGACGAATCGGCCCTGCGGGCCATCAAGAAATCCAACCCCCTCCCCCCGCTTCCGCCGGGGATGGAAGGAGATAAATTTGATGTTGGCATTCGCTTTACACCATCGGACCTTTGAGGCCGGAAGATGAGAAAGAAATTCTCCGTGGTCTTCCTTGTCGTTTTTCTGCTGGCGGCACCTTGGGGTGGGTCCCTGTCGGCGAAAGTGTATATTGACATTACCTCTCCCTCTTTCCGCAAATTCCCGATCGCCGTCGCTCCCTTCAGGGTTCCGACTTCCCCCAGCGAGGACCTGAAGCTCGGCGAACGGACTACGGAGATCCTGAACAGCGATTTGAACATCTGCGGGTTCTTTGCCCTCCTCGAGCCGATAACCTTCGTAGAAAGTCCGGCTCGGCCTGGGCCAGAAGGGGGAAATTCTTCCGCATCGGGGTCGACGGCCGCCCTCAGCGGCCTGGAGGCCATTGATTTCCGGAGTTGGGCCAACATCGGGGCCGAGGCCTTGGTGCGGGGGGAGGTCAGCTACAAAGATCGTTCGCTGGTCCTGGAGGCGCGTTTATACGACGTGGTGAAGAAGGAAATGATCATCGGCAAACGATATGTCGGAGAGATCACCGATTTATCGCGCATGGTCCACCGCTTTGCCGATGAGA
>CAZIDC010000069.1:0-9984 GCA_964537885.1 uncultured Syntrophaceae bacterium
ACAGGCCCCAAAGGCAAAGGGGAGAAATAATCCAGTATAGTGTCCCCCGAATTCCGCTTTTTTCAAAGAGCTAAAATGTTACACGCAATCTATATGTGGAGCCTTCCCTTCAATGCCTTGAAGACTTTTTCCGGGGTCATGGGAAGTTCTTTTAAACGGATACCAATTGCGTCATAGATTGCGTTTGCGACCGCCGGCGCTGTTGGGACCTGTGTGATTTCCCCCAGCCCTTTGGCCCCGAAAGGGCCGAAGGGGTCTGGTTCCTCTATGAAAATGGTTTCGATTGGGGGGACATCCTTGATGGTCGGGATCCGGTAATCGGTGAAATTCCCATTCAGAACCTTCCCTCCCTCCCGGACAATTTCCTCCATTAGGGCATAGCCGATCCCTTGGACAATCCCCCCTTCCACCTGTCCTTCCCCCAGCATCGGGTTGATCACCGTCCCGGAATCGTGAATGGAGTAAAATTGCAGGATTGTGACTCTCCCCGTTTTACGATCCACCTGGACCTCTGCAACCTGGACGCCGAAGGAGTAAGCCATGGAGATATTCCCATATCGGGAGGGATCGGGAATGACAACGGAGGAAGGGACAGAGAAAGCGCCGATTCCAAGGATGGGGGCTCCTCCACTTACGTGGGATGCCAGTTTAGCCACCTCCTGGTATTCCATCCCCGGGTCCTTAGAACCCTTGATGTGGATTCGGCCATCTTTTGATTCCAGGCTCTCGGCGGGAATCTCCATCTTGGTCGCGGCAAAGGACAGCAACTTCTGTTTGGCATCCTCTGCAGCCAGGAGCACGGCTTTCCCCCCAAGGGTTGTCACCCGGCTGGCAAAGGTTCCTAAGGCAAAAGGGGAATGATCCGTGTCCAGAGGAAGGACTCGGACTTCTTTTACGGGAACCCCAAGCGCTTCTGCGGCAATTTGCGCGAAGACGGTATTCGATCCCTGACCGATTTCGGCTTCTCCAGTTACAACATCGACCCCTCCATGGGGATGGATGCGGACATATGCTGTCGAGCCATCAAAAAAAGGGTAGACGGCCCGGTTACCCGAGACATGGATCATCGAAGCCATCCCAATCCCGCACCCTTCTTTTCGGCTCCGCCTTCGTTTCTCTTTCCAATGGGATTTGGCGGCAGCCTCCTCCAGGCATTCTCTAAGCCGACAGCTGTTCATGACAAAGCCATGGACGGATGTTTCTCCCTTACGAATGGCATTTCTCAGCCGCACTTCCAGGGGGTCCAATCCGACCGCCTCGGCGGCCATGTCAATCATGGATTCCAGGGCAAAGTGAAGCTGGGGATTTCCGTACCCCCGGTATGATCCAATCGGGGTCAGGTTCGTGTATACCAAATCACCTTTGCATTTTACATGGGGAAACCGGTATAGAGAGGTCGCCCGGGTAGCCGTCGTCCCGACAACGGCCGGCCCCGTGCCTGCATAAGCCCCACAATTGGCCAATATCTCTATCTCTTTGGCCGCAAAAGTTCCATCTTTCTTGATGCCGAGTTTCATTCGAATCTCGGCGGGCATGCGCGACCGCGAGGCCGCAAACTCTTCTTCCCATGTGTTCAAGATTCGGACCGGTTGGCCGGCCTTGATCGCGAGGAAGACGCAGATTGGATAGAGAGAGAGCAGTTGGGTTGCCTTCCCGCCGAACCCTCCCCCGACGGTGGTCTGGACGATGCGAATTTTGCTCTGCGGGATCTTCAAGATCCGGGCAAGGATTTCACGATTCCGTGCTGGGGCTTGGAGAGATCCCCAGAGCGTGATGTTGCCCAGAGTATCGACCTGAGCCACACAAACATGGGGTTCTAAATATGCTTGGTGGACATTCGCCGATTTGAACACCTCTTCTAAAATGACATCTGCATTGCGGAAGCCTTCCTCCACGCAGCCCCGCTCAAAATCTATATGAGTAACGATGTTATGAGGAGATTCATGAATTGCCGGAGCTCCCGATGCCATCGCTTCCCGAGGGCTAAAAACAGCCGGAAGCTGCTCATAGTCAATCTTTATCTTTTCGATCGCTTCCTGCGCTGCCCCTTCGTCCACCGCGGCTACGGCTGCAACTTCATCTCCTTCATACCGAACCTTTTCCACTGCGAGGGGGTATTCGTCGTGGATCTGAGCACCGTATTTGATTTTCGGCGTGTCCTCCGCCGTGATGACGGCTCTTACCCCTCTTACTTTCTCTGCTCGGCTAGTATCGATCCGCAGGATTCGGGCGTGGGCAAACGGGCTTCGCAAGATCTTACCATGAAGCATTCCCGGCAGGCGGAAGTCGATCCCATACACGGCCCGCCCTGTCGCCTTGTCCGGGGAATCCACATTCTGGATTCTCTCCCCGATTATGGCATGCTTCTCCATGAGCTACCTCGTTCTCTCGATTACTGATTTTATGGCTTCGATAATTTTCGAATAGCCGGTACATCGGCAAAGGTTTCCCGCTAAAGCCTCCCGAATTTGGTCCTCTGAGGGAGAAGGATTCTGGTCCAGCAATGCTTTCGCGGTGAGAATCATCCCCGGCGAACAAAAGCCGCACTGGATGGCTCCGTATTTTACAAATGCTTCTTGCAGCGGGTGAAGAGTCTCATTTTTTTGCAAACCCTCGATGGTTGTAACCGAATGGCCATCGGTTTCTGCCGCCAGAATCAAACAGGAGTTGACCGCCTTCCCGTCCAGGATGACGGTGCAGGCTCCGCAATTTCCGGAATCGCAGCTTTTCTTAGTGCCCGTGAGCCCAAGGTGGTCCCGAAGGAAATTAACGAGCGTAAGCGTGGGTTCTACGAAAGCCTTGCGGGAAACTCCGTTGACTTCAATCCGAATTGTGGGCATTTTTTCCCTCCTCAGAATTTGGCTGGCTTAAGCCCAGAATTTCCCGGACAGCTTCTTCAATCAGCTGTTTTGTCATCTCTCTTCGATACCAATCCGATCCCCTGATATCGGATATCGGGGCCGTCTCTTCCGCAGCCAACTCGGCTGCCTTGGCCAGGGCCGCCTCGGTGATTTCCATACTTTTTAGCGCCTGCTCCGCCCTCCTGGCCCGGATCGGCTTCGGGCCGACGGCTCCCAAACCAATCCGGACGTCTTCAATCCTTTTCATGGCAAGGTCTCCCCAAGCTAAAACTGCTGCCCCGACCATCGCCAGATCCATAGCCCGGCGCAGAGAAAATTTCTTGTATGCTCCTTTGGCCCCAGCAGGGAGAGGAGGAAGGACCACTTCCATCAGCAACTCTCCGCTTTCCAAAGCGCTTTGCCCAGGCCCCAGAAAAAATTCTTCAATGGCCATGCTCCGTTCACCGCGGGGACTGATCATTTTGACTCTTGCCCCAAGACAGAAAAGAGCCGGAAGGGTGTCTCCGGACGGAGAGGCATGGCAGATATTTCCGCCCAGAGTCCCCCGGTTTCTAACCTGCCAGGAACCGACCTTGGATGCCGCTTGCGCAAGTAGATTCCAACCACCCTGAAGAGCGCCTGCCGAACTTAAGCTTTGTAGAGTCATGAGGGGGCCGAGATGGAGTTCCCCGTTGGTGGTCTTCTCCATGCAAGCCAACTCCCGGATTTCTTTTACGTCAATGATATGGGCTGGATGGCGAATGCCGCGTTTCAATTCAACCAACAAATCCGTTCCCCCCGCCAGAATGGCAGCCTTGCTGCCATATCGCTGGAGAAGGCTTACCGCGAGTTCCAAATTCTTCGGTCTATGATAAGAAAAATTCATCATCCATCTCACTTAAGAAAGGATATCTTTCTCTCCAAGATTCATCATAAAAGGGGTGTAGGCGGGATCTTTCTCAAGTATCTTCCTCAGAGCACGTCCACCCGCCTTAAGAATCACGGCAAGTTCTATGCATCTGCGGACAAGGGTCTCACACGCCCGAACCGCAACCCGGGCATCCATTTCTTCCCTGCTATACTCATGTTCTAAGGCATCCCGATCCTTTTGGGCCCTGGTCCAACCCGCCGCCCCGAGATAGGATTCCCATCCATCTCCCGAAACAGGGATGCAATTCAAAAGGACGGCATGCTGGTGGAGAAAGGCGATGGCCAACTCTTGGCCGGCAAACAGATGGGAGCCCTGAGCAATCGCACCAACTATTTTTAGCCGGCGTGGAGAGGGGACGGGGTATACCTTTCTCTGGCTGTTCCCCAGTCGGTCGAAGAAACATTTCAGCTGCCCGGGAATTCCCAGATGATATACCGGGATGGAGTAAATGACAACATCCGCCTGCACCCACCGGTCCCGCAGACTCTGGAAGCCATCCCGGATGACACACTCCCCTTTTGTTTTTGCGCACCCTTCACAGCTTGTGCAGGGGGCCATCTGTGTTGAGCGTAGATCGGCCTCTTCAACGTCAACGATTTCCGATTGAGGAAGATTCTTTATCGATTCCAGGGCCTTGCGCAGTAAAAAAAGGGTGTTCCCTTTTCTCGGGCTGGCACATACCCCCAGAAGATTGACTCTACCATGACTCACGATCTTCCCCCCTTCCTTTTGACGTCAGCCTGGTAGTCCACAATCAGGTCGCGTAACACAGGGTATCCGGGAAACGGTTCAATTGTCATCTCTTTTTCCGCGAAATGTTTGCAGGCAAGAAGGGACCTTCCATTAACCTTTACTGCGCAAACGTTGCACCATCCTCCGGCGAAGCAAGACCCCCGAAATGCCAAGGTGGGGTCCACATGTTTGTAAATGTAGTAAAGAGAATCTAAGATGGTGTTTTCTTTCTGAAAAGGGATTTCATACTCCTGAATGAACGATGAAGGCACTCGCTCGGGGTCAAACCTGAGAATTTTTATCTTGCAGACTTCCTCTGTGGCCATCATTCCTCCGGAACCATATGCGTAAGAATAACTTTTTCTGTTCGAAGGCTGACATCTTCTCCAGACTTTTGGAGGACGATATTTGCCAGCCATTCCTTGTTGTCAGGGAGAGGAAAATCGAGCCGATAGTGCGCACCCCGACTCTCCCGGCGCATCAATGCGGATCGAAGCATGATCGTGGATATGCGAATCATATGGCTCAGTTCAAAGGCATCCAGGATCTCTCGATTGAACTTTTTCCCAGAGGTCACGGTCAGGCGGTTTCTCACTTCTTCTTTTAGGTCGGCCAGCAGACCTATCCCCTTCTCCATTTTCGCCCCATCCCGAACCACACCGGCAGACTCCCACATAAGTTCTTGGATTTTCCTCTTTCCTTCAATCGGGCGCAAACCAGCTTTTCTTCTCTGCCATTCTAGAATTTTCTCTTCCCAAGCGCTAAGGCGCTCATCCACCCATTTTCTTTCCCCCTGGCCCCTGCGAGTTCTTGCCCAGATGGCTGCATATTGACCTGCCCTTGAGCCGCTTACGAGGATTTCAGAAAGGGCGTTTCCTCCCAGACGATTCGCCCCATGATATCCCGAAACGGCTTCCCCACCGGCAAACAAACCGGAGATATTTGTTTCTCCTCTCTCGTTTACCCGCGCCCCACCCATGAAAAAATGAGCGGAGACTTTTGTCTCGATGGGGCGCTGGCTGATATCTACGCCGATGCTGAGCAGCTTTTTATAGTAATTGCCAATTTCGTACTCCCTGCGAATGGTTTCCAAGGGAAGGTGGGTGATGTCCAGATAAACCCCGCCGTTAGGGGTCCCCCTCCCTTCCGCGATTTCCTTGTAAATCGCCTGTGACAGACGGTCCCGAGTTGCTTGGAATCTCCATCCAGGCATTTCTTGATCCATGAAATTTTCTCCCCGGGCGTTGTAAAGCCGAGCACCCGTGCGGAGTCGCAGAAAGGCGGTTGCGGTAGGTCCCAGTCCCGGAAGTTTGGGGGAGCAGACCGTGGTGGGGTAGAATTGAACAAACTCCATGTCTGCAAGTTCCACCCCTGCCTCAAACATTAAACTGATACCGTCCCCGGTGTTGTCCAAGGAAGTCGTGTTGTTCTTATATACCTGAGCTCCCCCACCTGTTGTTACCACTATAGCCTTGGCCTGAAAGACAATGAACTTTGTGTCGGCCCAGCGGACCCCGATTGCGTAATGGAAACCGGCGGGGGTCATCCCGATATCAATGATTACCACCTCTTCAAAAACGCGCACTGCGGGGGTCTTGCGAACTTGCCGGGCCAATGTTCCCATGATCATGGGACCGGTTCTTCGGTCATAATGGCAAGCCCGCGGAAGGCTGTGTCCTTCCATCATCGCCTGATGAAGTTTTCCATTTTCCAAATCGAAATGGGCCCCGTAGGAGACCAGTTCCATGACTCTATCCGGCGCCTCGCGGGTATACAAGTCCACGAGGTCCTGACGATTGATGAATCTGCCCCCCCGAATTGTGTCCTCAAAGTGTCTACGGGGGGTGTCCGCTGGGTCGGCATAGCCGAAGGCTGCACACATGGAGAATGCGCCCATAACCGTGCAACCCGCTTTCCCAAATACCCCTTTTTCAACCAGGGCCACCTGCTTCGCCTCTTTGGCCGCCCAAATGGCAGCCATGGCTCCGGCCCCTCCCCCACCAATGACAAGCACATCGCAATCAAATATTTCTGCGTTCATCGTCCGTTTCCTGATTATGAAATATCAGACTATAAAGAGCTTTCTCTCCATCTGGGTGAGGCGTCGTGCTCCCGCAGAGGTGACTTCCATGATATCCTCAACCTGCAGGCCGGCGAATCCAGGTTCGTAATACGGCGTCTCAACGCAAAAAACCATGCCCGCTTCCAGCTTAAGCGAATTATTCGGAGTAATGAGCGGCAAATCGTACCCTTCGATACCCGTTCCGTGCCCCAAATGGTGACGTTCATAGTGGGGGATCCCATTTTCTCTTGCGGCCTGCATCCCCATCTGGAAAAGGTCCCCGATCGGGGCTCCGGGTTTCAGGTTCTCAAGGATTCGTCCCTGGCCTGAGAGAAGAGCCTCGTAAAGGCGCTTCTGTTTGGGATCGGGAGACCCCAAGACGGCAGTCCGGGCAATATCCGTATGGTATGCGTTGTAAATACAGCCGACGTCAAATCGAATGGCTTCTCCTTTTTGAACCTTCTTATCGGACGGCTCGACGTTCGGGAAAGCCCCTCGGGGTCCGGACCCGATGCAGGAGAGAGCGGGCAACCCTCCCTGACTGATAATGGCTTCTTTGAAAACCAGATCCAGCTGCCTTTCGGTGATTCCTTCCCGGATGGCCACCAAGGTTTCCGTGAGGGCGTTTTCCGCAATCCTCGTTGCTTCCTGGATTCGCTGGGTCTCTTCCTCGGTTTTGATCAGGCGGATTTCCCGGAAAAGATCGTACGCCGGAACCGTTTCCAAGTTCGGAAATTCTTTGGTCAGTTTCTTTTCTAGAAAAACAGTATCACTTCCCTGATCGATGCCGATTTTCCCCTGGCTGACCCCGTTTCCCCTTAAGCATTGAGTCAGGGCTGTAAAGGCATCCGGGTAACGTGTCAATCCGTTTAAAGTCTCAAACAATCTCCTTGACTCTTCGTCCATTCCGCTTTGGTTTTCCGGGGCAAAGAAGAACTCTCCATAGGTGTAATACTCTTTCACCCAAGTTCCACCCTGCAGCGGATGGTCAACGAGACCTCGCCCGACAATGAGATCCGCCCTTGGTTCCCTTTTTTTAAGGACGGCATAGACCTGTCGGGCGCGATGTCGGATTGAGGTCAAAATCCAAAAGCCGGTTAAATAGGCAACATTTTCCGGGGTGGTCGCCACGAGAAGATCGAGGCCGTTTTTTTCCATGACTTGATCGGCACGAACCCTGTTGAGCAGCATTTCCCCCCCTTTTTGCTAAAAGCCCCGGCATCCCCTCCGGAATTTTTGCGCCACAATGGTTCCAGCGGCGAACGCCGAGGTTAAGATTTGCCGGGACTTTCAACCAACGAGCTACTTAATCATCCCCAATTTTTTCATGAAACCCTCTGCCACGGTCTTGTACGTGGCCAGCTCCTTTTCGAATGCCTGGCGGCCCAAATATGCGCTGTACGCTCCAATTTTTTTCATCTCTTTTTGATAAGCCTCCTGGGCTGCTGCTTTTCCTACCGCTTCGCTCAGCGTGTTCAGTTGATCGTCCGTAGTTCCTTTCGGAGCAAAAAGACCTCCGAACGGATATGGCAAACGCAGATTGATCCCCTGCTCATGAATGGTAGCCACTTGTGGGGCTTCATCCATTCTTTTATCCGCGTAAATCGCGATTCCTTTCAGCGTGCCAGCCTTGATATGCGAAACCACCCCAGGCAGGTTGGCAAAGCCGATCGGAGCATGCCCTCCCAGAACAGCCGTTACAACCTGAGAGTCCCCTTGAAAAGGCAGATCGACCATTTTCAGGCCAAGCAGGTCCGCAAGGTCGACTCCGACTAAATGAGTCGTCGCTCCCTTTCCCGTATGTCCGTATTTCATTCCGGGATTCTTTTCCACCCACTGAATAAATTCTTTTAAGTTGTTCGGCGGGGCATCGCCTTTGACAACAATGGTGGTGAGCATCATGAACTGTCTGGCCACGGGTCTGACATCGGCGCTCGTGTAGGCTGCTTCCTGGCGGTAATATTCCGGGAAGGCAAGTACCGGAGCGAAAATTCCCATGGTATAACCCGGCTCCCCCCTTGTCACCGCAAACCCGCCGATGGCGCCCCCACCTCCCGGTTTGTTTACCACCAGCAACTGCTGTCCCAGAATGGGTTCGATGTTTGCCGCTAAAACTCGGGCGGTGAGGTCAGAAATCCCTCCCGGCGGGTAAGGAACAAGCAATTGAACAGCCTTTTCAGGGTACTTACCCCAAGCGGGCCCAAATCCAAGCATCATAGATAAACTTAGGAACACGCAAACAGTAAAAATCTTTTTCCCTTCCATCTCCGTTCCTCCTTCCCGATGATTTTTTTGACTCCTCTTAAAATCATGTTCCCTCATTAAATAGTATCCTCCTCCTTTCCAATCCTTTATCGTCGTCCATGCACATATCAAGTCACATAATGCTCTTCCGTGAAATAGCGGTCGGCGCTGTCGCAAAGAACCGTCACGATGTTGGCCCCCTCGTGTTTTTCCGCCTCCCGGAGAGCGACAAGGACGTTTGCCCCGGAGGAGACCCCGGCGAAGAAACCTTCTTTCCGTAACCGGTGGGTCATATTCACAGCCTCACTATCACCAACCATGATCACTTCATCAACCAGGTTGGGGACTTGGACCATTTCGGCAATAATTCCCCCATCGACTTCACTTTGCGGATAAGGTTGGCCTGGAACGATTTTTTTCTGAGAGGATGCTGGCTGGACGCCGACGACCCGAACCCGCGGGTTTTCTCTTTTCAGGACCTCCGCCACACCCGCCAATGTGCCTCCAGTTCCGATTGACGCGATAAAAATGTCTACTTTTCCTTCGGTCTGCTCAAGAATTTCCGTTCCCGTGTCCCGTTGGGCTTGCACATTGGCTGGGTTGCTGAATTGGCGTGCCCACCAGTGGTCAGAATGAGCTCTCTCCAAATTTAAGCACATCTGTCTTCCGGGTTTTTCGACCTCGGCGCCGGCGACACTCTTTTCTTTCATTTTGGCCAGATCTTCCGGAGGAAGCGAGCGGACTTCGGCGCCATAGCCTCGCATGATCTTTCTCTTTTCCTCTCCGATTTTTCCAGGAGTGGTTTCGTAAATAACAACTCGGCATCCCTTCAGACAACCTACAAAGGAGAGGGCAATCCCTGTGTTTCCGGTACTGCTTTCCAAAATGGTGTACCCGGGCTTCAGCCATCCCTTTTCTTCCGCCTCTTCAATCATCTTGAGGGCTATTCGGTCCTTTATGGATCCCGAAGGATTCATATATTCCGGTTTGACAAACAGGTTGGCCTTCACCCCCCTTGCAAGTTGGTCTACTTTGATGAGCGGCGTATGGCCAATCGTATCAAGAATACTTTTCGTCTTCATTTTTTCTCCTTCAGGTTCATTTTATGATTTAAGTTTATTCTTCCAAAACCAGCTCCCGCTTTTTCATCAGAGAGGGGATAAAGGAAGTCAGCA
>CAZIDC010000070.1:0-9957 GCA_964537885.1 uncultured Syntrophaceae bacterium
GGAGGGCGCCGGTGTTGATGTCGGTGACAAGATGCCCGGCAGCCAGTAGAGCAAGGAGTTTGAAATTCATTTACCCATAGTAACCTTTGCGACCCGTAAAAAGTCAAGATAAATTTTCCTACCACCTTTTACTTTACAATTGCCGGCCTCCTTTTCGTCATACCATTTCCGTCTAAATTCTATCCCCTCATTTTTTGTTTTAACATTCGATCTGTCTTTTATGTATTTTCCCCATTCTTTCATGAAAAGCGGTTCGTAAGACATATCCATTTCTTTTGAGTGCCTGAGATTCTAATTTAAATTTCTGCAACAATCAACAACGCTGCTTATTCACGAAAGAATTCAGTCATTTATTCCCCGCTAACCGGTAAATCTCTTTGACAATGGTTTCCATATAGGTCCCCGGTGAAAATAGGCCCGCTACCCCGAGCTTTCTTAGCTCTTCCTCTTCTTCATCGGGAATGATGCCCCCCGCTATAACCGGTACATCTGAAATCCCCATCTCATCTCTCGTAGCAATAATTTTGGAAAGAATGATTTTGGGTGAACCCGAGAGGATAGACAAGCCAATAATGTCTACGGCTTCTTCTAAAGCCGTTTTTATAATTTCCCTGACTCCTACATGAGGGGAAGCCTCTAAATAAATAACCTCCATCCCGGCATCCCTTAAAGCTCTGGCCACGACGAGGATGCCCCGGCTATGCATGTCGAGGGGGGGCTTGCAAAGTAAAACCCTTATTCTTTTATATTTCGTTACCATGGTTTCTTCTTCCCCCCATCACCTGTTAGGACGTGATGGCCACAGGACCTTTCCAGCATCAAAAAAAACCCCCCAAACAGATCAAGAAGTCCCCCAACATTTTCGGAACAGCGTCACCCCTTAAAATGAATAGCCTGATCATATATCTTGGTAATTTCACCAACCGTGACATAAGCCTTGACCGCTTCGATCGTCGGTGGAAGGATATTTTCTCCTTTCCGGCAGGCTGCCAATAGTTCCTTTTCCGCCCAGTCTTTTATTTTAGGATCTCTTTCTTGCCGCACTTTTTCCAGCCTTTTCAGCTGTTTTTTCACAAACTCGTTATCTTCCCGCCAGAGCGGGAATTGAAACCCACCCTCCGTTTCTTCCCCATATTTGTTCACCCCTACTATAATTCTTTCTCCACTTTCGACTTCCTTCTGGAATTCAAAGGAAGCTTCGGCAATCTGATCACTAATCCATTTTTGGACAACGGGGTCCCAAAAACTTCCCAGTTTCTTCATCTGGGTTAGGATCTTTTTCGCTTCCATTTCCACTCGATCGGTTAACCACTCAACATAGTAAGAACCACCCAAAGGATCAATCACATCCGCCACGCCCGACTCATCAAGAATAACCTGCTGCGTGCGCAGAGAAAGCTTGGCCGTCTCCTCGGTGGGAATGGCATATCCTTCATCGGCAGAATTGATATGAAGGGACTGACATCCCCCCAATACGGCAGCCATTCCATGGAGGGTTCCCCGTACGATATTTACCAAAGGTTGTTGACGGGTCATCGAATCACCCGAAGTCTGACAATGGAAACGCATCCTCCATGAACGTGGGTTCTTGGCTCCGATATCTTCACGCATCATTCGGGCCCATAAACGACGCATGGCTCGAAATTTGGCTACTTCTTCAAACAAATCTCGATGAGAATTGAGGAAAAACGAGATCCTGGGGGCGACCTCATCGGGATCCATTCCCCTCTCCTGGCAAGCTTTGACAACCTCCAAACCGGCAGCGATGCCCAAAGCGACCTCCTGCACGGCCGTGCATCCAGCTTCCCGGGTATTTCTTACAGCTATGCTGATGGAGTTCCAGCGCGGCAAATTTTTCTTACAGTATTCAACAATATCTATGCAAAAACGTTTGGAATAAAAAAGGGCCCCTCCCATAGAGTGAGTCGTGCTGCCCATGGTGTGGCCAATCGACGGGTAATTTTGCAATGTACCCGCAAGATTGCGCAAGTCGATATTCTGTTCCTCGGCAATAGCCACAACCATGGCCAGCAGAGCCGGGTTTGCGGTAATGAGGTTTAAACTTGTTTTATCCATCTGCACATTGGCAAGCAGATCCCGCATGTCCTGAAGGGAATCAATCGCCGTACCCTCACGGCCGACAAAGCCTTCGGCCGCAGGATGGTCTGAGTTCAAACCAATATTTGTCGGATGATCAAAAACAACACTAAACCCAGTTTGTCCATGTTCCATCATGAATTGCACTCTGTCCTTTGTTTCTTCCCCTCCCCCAAAGCCCATGACCTGACGTCTTGTCCAGGGGTTCGTCCGATACATGGTCGGATAAACACCACGAGTATACGGATATTGGCCGGGGAATCCTAAATCTTCAATATAATCTAAATCTGAAACCTCAAGGAAGGTATAGAGATTCTTGATTTCTATTCCAGAGAGATTTTTGAATTTATTTTTTCGCTCCTTCTTTGTCTCCAGTGCGCGTTCAACTTCCTTTTGCCATTCCTCTCTTTGCCCGGCCAGCCTATTCAATTTTTTATCATCTTCCATTTCATTCCTCCAAATCCCGAAGAGGCAACTGCCTGGCAAAAGGTGTAACCCCGCCTTTTTGGTAAAAGACCAGATCCATCTTCTCCCATCTCCACCCATAAAACAAAAGAGGGGATGGTAAGTTCTTACCTCCCCTTTTAACCGGGGCTGAAGCCCATCCCCCTCCTCTGTTATTGACTATAAACAGGGACTCCTGTCAGAATCCTTGCCCCTTCCTTTCTCTTCCTCAAGGGCCGCCGGAAACGACCGCCTCTACCCCACCCCGCTGGGATGCCTCAGCGACTGGTTCCCCAGGAAGAGCTGTTTGGATAAAAAGGGCTATTTCCGGTAATCGAGGAGATCCGAGATTCGCTTCCATTTGCCCCGCTGGACCTGGAACATGAAAGCATTGTAACCACCTTGATGGCTTGTGTTCGTAAAGGTTACAGGCGCTCCCCCGAAAACGTCGTCCGGCACCTCCCGAAAAGTTTCCAGGGCATCGATGAATTTTTCC
The DNA here is from genome assembly GCA_964537885.1 of uncultured Syntrophaceae bacterium. GTDB lineage: Bacteria > Desulfobacterota > SM23-61 > SM23-61 > SM23-61 > CAZIDC01. The sequence continues at coordinate 3,038 of CAZIDC010000070.1, forward strand.
CGGGTCAAGTCGCGGCCCACTTTTTGGGCAGCTATGGCAAAATAGTGCACCCCGGCATAGCCGGCCGAGGTCGGCAAATCCCCCGGCTTGCCAAACCAGGCCAGATGCCTTTTATACCAGTCCCTCACGCTGGCCAAAGGGCTGTCTTCATAGGGATACTCCGTCTGGCCAGTGACGTAAAGGCCATCGGACGAAGAGCCGGCTTTTTCAAGCAAGGAAATCACATATTGCGTATAGGCTGGGGTCATGCCGCACATATCGACATTCCAGCCGATCTTTTTGGCCTCCCGAAAGGCTCCGACCGTCTCGCGGATGACCGTGGCCAGTACAACGAGCTGGACCTCGGCTTTCCTCAGTTTGGTGATCTGGGAGCTGAACTCGGTGGCGCCTCTCTTGTAGGATTCGGCCGCAGTAAGGGTCATGTTAAAAATGGCCAGTTGGTCTTTGACCCCTTTCATCATGATGGCTCCCATCTCGTCATCCTGATAAAGCAATCCGATCTTTTTATAATTCTTTTCTTTTACAAAATATTTGATCACACACCGCGCCTGATCGTAGTAAGGAACAAACCCGGCAAAGCTGTACCGGTCATAAGGTTCATAGAAGCCTGATGCTGCTGTCAAGGGAAACATCTGCGGGATCTTTTTCCCTGAAATGATCGGCTTGGTGGCCAGGGCCGTCGGGCTCCCCATGTTGCCGATAAAAGCGAAGACCTTATCCTGGTTGATCATTTTATTGGTGACCATGATGGCCTTTTTGGGGTCGTAGGCGCTATCTTCTATCACGAGCCTGATCTTCCTTCCGTGGATTCCTCCCGCCTCGTTGATCTCCCGGGCTCTCATCTCCAAACCCATTTTTACCTGGATGCCCCATCCGGCAATGGGCCCGCTCAGGTCCTGGTGGGAACCGATGACAATCTCCGTATCGGTTAATCCCTCTTCGGCCCCCAGAACAGGAGCAGGAATGAACATCATCAGGAGACCCAGTAACGTCCAAAATATTCCCTTTTTCATGTTTGTCCTCCTTTTGCAAATAATTTTCCGGTGCCCGTAAGCACCGAAGCGTGTTTTTAACCCCTTCACCTATTCTCGATACATGGAGTCGATCAGATCTTTGAATTTTTCACTGACAAATTTCCTTTTCAGCTTCATCGTGGGTGTGACTTCATCATCATCCGGGGTCAGCTGGATGTCCAGAAGGCGAAATTTTTTAATCGTTTCAACCTGGGCGAAATTTTTATTGACCGCATCGACCTCTTGCTGAATCAGCTTGATGATTTCCGGGGCCTTCGTGAGGCTCGCATAAGTCGTAAAGGGAATCCGATGGTCCTGAGCGTATTTCATCACGTTTTCTTCGTCGATCATGATGAGGGCGGTTAGATATTTCCTTCCATCTCCGATGACCGTCGCATCGTTGATGTAGGGGCTGAATTTGAGCTGATTCTCTATCTCTGATGGGGTAATGTTCTTCCCGCCAGAGGTGATGATGATATCCTTTTTCCGGTCGGTAATGATGAGATGGCCGTCCCCGTCAAACCGGCCCACATCCCCCGTGTAAAGCCAGCCATCAACGACGGTCTCCTGGGTTTTCCCCGGGTCGTCGAAATACCCGAGGAATACGTGGGGCCCCCGGACAAGAATCTCCCCATCTTCGGCGATGCGGATCTCAGACCCCGGAAGAGGTTTCCCGACTGTGCCGAACTTGGTGTCCCCCTCAAAATGAACTGAAGTAGGGCCTGTGCATTCGGTTTGCCCATACGTTTCTCTCATATCCAGGCCTAAGGAATGGTAGAATTTCAGGAGGTCGGGAGAAATCGGGGCCGCTCCGGAGAGAATGTATCGGGCTTTGTCCAGTCCGATGAACTTTTTCAGGTTTTTCAGCACAAAACAGTCCGCCAGCAGAAAAATGGTTTTCTGATAAAATGGAATGGTTCGATTTTTCAGTCGGTAATCAGAAACCTTGCGGCCGATTTTCAACGCCCATTTGAAAGCCAGCTTTTCCAGAGCGGTGGAATCCTGCATCCGCAGGACCAAGGAGGAATAGAATTTTTCCCAGATCCGAGGCACGGCGAAAAAGACGGTTGGAGAGACTTCCCGAATGTTTAAGGGAATGGAATCCAGATTTTCAACGAAGTTAATCTTGAAGCCCCCGAACAGGGGGTTGTAAACCGAAGCGATGCGCTGGGCAATGTGGCAAAGGGGAAGAAAAGAGAGAACCTCGTCCGTTTCCTGCCCCGGATTCACGGCCTGCTGCATTTCCATGACGGAGAGGATATTCCGATGGGAGATCATCGCCCCTTTCGGGGGACCGGTGGTTCCGGAGGTATAAATCAGGATGGCCAAATCATCCGGCTGGGGCTCCTGCAACCTTTTTTCAAAAAGGCGAGGATGCTCGCGGTCCAAGGCCCTTCCCAGGTCTAATAGCTCGTCGAAGGTCATGACCATTGGGTCTTTGAAATGACGGAGGCCCTCCATGTCGATGACCAAGATCTTTTGCAACAGGGGAAGGTTCTTGCGCGCCTCCAGGATCTTGTCCAGTTGCTCTTCGTTTTCGGCGATGAAGAATTTCGACCCGCTGTGTCTGACAATGTATTCAACCTGCAAGGAGGAATCGGTAGTATAAATTCCCACGGTCACTCCCCCGGCGGCCAGGGTGCCCATGTCGCTGTAAAGCCATTGGGGGTTGTTTTCGCTGACAATGGCCACCCGATCGCCTCTTTCCAGGCCCAGGGAGATCAACCCGAGGCAAACAGATTTCGCGTTCTCGCCGTACTGCTTCCAGGAGATGGACTTCCAGATGCCAAAGTCCTTTTCCCGCATGGCTGTCCGTTCTCCCCACTGCTGGACGCGGTTCCAGAATAAAGTGGGCACGGTATCTGTTCGCTGGCTTATTTCAACCATCCGTTCCTCTTCAACATACCCACCCCCCTTGGGTATGGGGGGGGCCAAGGGGGATTTTGACTGGTCTGGGTTTTTAACTCCCAGGGGAAGTCGCGCCAATGTCAGCATTGTTAGGGCGTTCCCAATAATGCTGAGGGATAACCCGAAACCCGAAACTGTTTTTTATCTCCATTTTTTCTTCCGCTTCCATCTGCGAGTCCCCCGGATGCCCTCGTCCTTGACCCCCAGGTAGAACTCTTTCACGTCTTCATTCTCCAGCAGTTCTTTGCAGGAGTTTGCCATCACGATTCGCCCCAATTCCAGAATGTATCCATAATGGCCATAAGAGAGGGCCATCCAGGCATTTTGTTCGACGATCAGAAGAGTGGTTTTCTGTTCCTGATTGATCCTCCTGGTGATTTCGAAGATCTCTTTTACCAGGATTGGCGAAAGGCCCAGAGAAGGTTCGTCCATCAGCAGGAGAGTGGGCCGGGCGATTAAGGCGCGGGCAATAGCCAGCATCTGTTGTTCGCCCCCGCTTAGGCTTCCTGCGCGTTGTTCCGACCTGCCCTGGAGAATAGGAAAATAGGCGTAGACCGTTTCCAGGTCTCTTTTGATTCCCTCCCGGTCCCGTCTTAGGTAAGAGCCCATCATCAGGTTCTCCCGGACCGTGAGGTCGTCAAAGATCTCCCTCCCTTCGGGAACGTGGGAGATGCCCATTTGCACAATCCGGTGAGGTTCCATCCGATCGATCCGGCGGCCTTGGAATTCAATCGTCCCCTTTTCCGGGTCCATCACCCCGGATATGGTTTTCAATATGGTGGTCTTCCCGGCACCATTTGCCCCTAAAATGGTCACAATATCTCCCTGTTGAACATTCAGAGAGATCCCTTTAATGGCCATGATGGGCCCGTAATAGGTCTCAATGTTTTTAACGCTTAATAGAGGCACCTTCTTCTCCCAGATAAGCCTTGACCACTTCCGGGTCTTTCATCACCTTTTGCGGGGAGCCTTCCGCAATGGCCTCCCCAAAATTCAAAGCTAAGACCCTATCGGAAACCTCGTTGACTAACCTCATGTTATGTTCCACCAGAAGGACGGTGATGCGTAAATCTTCTTTGATGTCGATAATCCAATTGGCTAAATCTTCCGTCTCCTCCACATTCATCCCCGATGAGGGTTCATCGAGGAGAAGAAGAACCGGTTCAACGGTTAAGGCCCTTCCCAGTTCCACAATTTTCTGGAGACCAAAGGAAAGGCCTGCGACCGCTTGGTCCCGATAAGCCTGCAGGTCCAAAAAATCGATAATCTCTTCAGCCATCTCCCGACTTATTCTTTCTTGCTGCCGAACCGATTTGGAGAAGATGACTTCTTTAAAAAGATTCGACCTCCGGTGACGATGTCTCCCCAATAGAAGATTGTCCATCACGGTCATGTTCTTAAAAAGTTCGATGTTTTGGAAGGTGCGGGCAATGCCCAGATTGGCAACCTGGTGCGGGGAAATACGGGAAATCTCCCCATCCCCCAAAAATATCTTCCCCTCCTGGAGATCATAAAATCGGCTAATGCAGTTGAAGATCGTCGTTTTCCCTGCACCGTTCGGTCCGATGATGCTAAAGATTTCCCCCTGGCTTATCTCGAAGCTCACCCGGTTCAAAGCCTTTAAACCCCCAAAACTAATGGAGATGTCTTCAGTTCTAAAAAACGACATTCAATGTCTCTCCGCCTTATAATACTTTTTCTCTTTTTTAAACGTCTCTTTTTTATAAAGGGGGAAGAATTCGAAGAAAAATTTTATCTTCCTCCATTTTCCATAAAGTCCCAGGGGTTCGAAAAGGATAAACAGAATGATCATTAACCCATACAGACCGGACTCCAGGCCGGTCTGATTGCGCAGATAGTTGGGGAGGTAATCTTTGGTCAAAATGATCAACTGGGGGAGGAGGATCACGAAGGCGGTTCCATAGATCGCCCCATGGAGGCTGCCCAGCCCCCCGATGATGATCATCACGAGTAATTCTATGGAGACCAGTAAGGTATAACTTTCTGGATTGATAAAAGTCACTTTATGGGCATAGAGACTTCCAGCGATCCCCGTGAAAAAAGCGCTCAGGGCAAAGGCCATCGTCTTATATTTGGCCAGACTGATTCCCATGGTTTGGGCCGCCACCTCACTATCCCGGATGGCAATCATCGCTCTTCCGGTGGGGGAGCGAAGGATGTTTTTGGCGGCCAGAAGAGTGAGGATCAGGATCGCGAGCCCAAGATAGTAAAAGCTCTTCTCGCTGTCGAAGATCAGGGGCCCGAGGGAAGGTGGGCTGAGGTATATCCCCAAGTTCCCGCGAGTCAGGGATTCCCAGCGGACCAGAATTTCATCTACAATAAAAGCAAAGCCCATGGTGGCGATCGCTAAATAAAGCCCGGAAAGACGAAGGGCCGGGAGGCCGATCACGATCCCGACCAGCGCAGCGAAGATCCCGGAGAGGGGCAAGGCGACAAGAAAAGGCCATCCTTTTATGGTCAGGATGGCCGAGGTGTAAGACCCCATGGCCAAAAAAGCCGCATGTCCCAAGGAGACCTGGCCGGTGTATCCCGTCAGGAGCATCATCCCAATGGAAGCGATGGAGTAGATGGCGATGAAGTTGAGGAGAGAGATAAAATAGTTATCTAATAAAGCTGGCAGGATCAGTAATCCAAGAACCAGGGCCAGGTACCAGAAAAAGGTACTTCGATAGCGGAAGAGCCGGAGGTCTTCATCATAATTCAATTTCATTATAAAACGCATAGGATTTAAACCTTCTTTTTTTCCTGAATGCCGAATAGACCTTCCGGGCGGATCATTAATACCAGAATCAGAATGAGATAGGCGGCTATGTCTTTCCAACCAATCGGCAGATAAACCCCGGCGAGGTTTTCGGTAATCCCGATGATGAGACCCCCAATGATCGCTCCGGGGATACTGCCAAATCCGCCCAATACCGCCGCGGGAAAAGCTTTCAGACCGATGAATCCCATGTTCATGTGCACAAAAGTGATAGGGGAAAGGAGAATTCCCGCAAAAGCGGCAACCGCCGCGCTGATGATCCAGGTCAGGGAAAACACCCTCCTCACGCTGATTCCCATGTACGCGGCCGCCAGTTGATTCTGGGAGGTCGCTCGCATCGCCACTCCCAGACGGGTAAATCTGAAAAAACAATAAAGACCGAGGATCAGGGTTGTGGTCAGGATGATAATGGCCAAGTGTTCCCAGGATATTACCAGCCCCCCCGGCCTGAGAAATTTTTCGGTGAAGGGAGTTCTAAATCCATAGGTATCCGTACCCCAACCCGGGATCATACTGACAGCGCTTCGGCAAAAGATTCCCACCCCGATGGTAACCATGACGATGGCAAAAACCGGCTCCCCGATTAGAGGGCGAAGAACCACCCGCTCTAAGAACATTCCCAGAAAACCCATCAAAATGACTGTAAACAAGAAGGCAGTCCAGTAGGGGAGTTTTAAAAAGGTAACCAAGGAAAAGCCGAAGAAGGCTCCCAACATCATCAGTTCGCCCTGGGCGAAGTTAACCACTTCCGTTGCCTTGTAGATTAAGACAAATCCAAGAGCTACCAGGCCATAGATGCAACCGGTGGCGATCCCGCTGATAAGGGTCTGAAAGAGCTCATTCAGGAAGGGAAGCATGCAGGATTTTTCCTCCTCCATGGCACCATTCTGTTGAAGATGATTACAGGAAGGACATTTCAGAAATCTGTCGCCAGATTTCTGAAAATAAATAGCGGCCTTTCAATTTAATCCGGATAAAAACCCAGTTCAAATTCCCTGCTATTTTCAAATGGATCGGTTAGCGAAAAGAGGCAAGTCTTGAATTTTAGCAACCTTAAATTCGGGAGAAGTTTAACAAACCTGAGAAATATGGTCAAGGTTTAATTTCATAATAATAAACATGGGTTGCCTACTGCCCAGGATTTGTGGGAAAAGATCCTTGACGGAGGAGATTTTCTCATGGGTTCCCTCTTCCATATGGTGGCCAGGGAAGAGGCC
>CAZIDC010000071.1:0-9777 GCA_964537885.1 uncultured Syntrophaceae bacterium
TAAAACTCGGCGGCCCCTTGGTCGCAGAGCGCCACGCAGAGGCGGCACCCGTCGCATTTTCCCGGATCGACCACCAGTTTTTTATCGACGACGGCAATGGCATCGTACGGGCAGGCTTCCAGACATCTGAGGCATTTCCGGCAGGACTCCGGATCAATGCGGGAGGCATAAGGGACATGTCCCGGGATCTGGCTGGGAGGGATAATTTGATTCACGGAGCGGCCGGAAAAATCGGCTATGGATTGATAGCCTTTGGCCTCCATCCAGCCGGATATCTGCCGGAGCCAGCGTTTGATGATCTTGTGTCCATAAGCGATGACCGCGGCGCAAGTCTGGACAGCCGTAGCTCCGCAGAGAATGTAGGAGATTACATCTTCAAAAGTGCCGATACCGGCCCCCCCGATAACCGGCCTTCTCAGGTCGGCCTCTGAAGCCCGGACGAGCCATTTGCGGGTGATCGGGGCCTGCCAGAATCCGCCGTAACCGCCCATGCCGCCCCAATGGATGGGTTTTTCGGTTTCGATGTCCAGATAAAGACCCTGGAACCTTCCGGTCAGGACTACCGCGTCAGCTCCCCCGTCGATCATCCGGCGGGCGATCTGGATCGGGTCAACCCCTTCCCCCACGACTTTCCCGATGAGGGGAAGGGAAGTCCGTTGGCGCACAAGTCCCAAGATGGAATAACAGAGCTCGGGGTCTCGCCCGGCAACCATGCCGGTGGGCTGCCCTTTCTCCACATGGGGGCATTGGAGGTTGAGTTCGATCAGGTCGGCTCCATTCTCGGTGGCGAGGTCCGTCAATTTAGCCCAGGTTTCCGGGTCCGTCCCGGCGATGGAGGCGATGACCTTGACGTCAAAATCATGGGCTTCCTTGGCATATTCCCTCATTTTTTTGCGGGCGTATTCTTCGGGAGGGATGGGGTTAAGGCGCTCGGTGGAATAAAGGGAAAAATAACCCCCAGCTTCAATGGCTTCCGGATGCTCTACATGCCAGCGGGGGCGGGGTTGTTTTTGCAGCCATTCGGTATAACAGAGGGTCTTGGTGACAAAAGCAGCTGCCTCGCTGCGGATGCATTTTTTCACCATGGATGGGCCGTAAGTGGGTGTACCCGAGGCGATGATAATCGGGTTTTTGAGGACGACATCCTTGATTTTTATTTTCAAGTCCGGCATCGGCTTAAAAAAACAGCATAGCGCATAGCGTAATAAAGGAATTCAACAGCGCCTCTAATTTTTATATCACAGATCATTTTTAAAAACCAGGAGAGGAAAATAATTGGGGGGGATTTTGGATTGAAGTATTTGCTTTCTTCATGGGATAATGACTAATAAAAGATTTAATAGAAAGGAAATCAGGATGGCCAAAAAACAAGGATGGAAAACCCAGAAATACTACCACGGCCCGGCGGGAGCGCATCGGCGGGCGGTTTACAAAGCCATGGGGTACACCACGGATGACATGAAGAGGCCCCTCATTGCCATCGTGAATACCTGGGGGGAAGTCTGTCCCGGTCATTATAACCTTGACCATTTGACCCGGACGGTCCGGGACGGCGTCTGGAAGGCGGGGGGGACGCCCCTGGAGTTTACCGCCATATCCCAGTGCCCGACAGCCAGCCTGGGAGAGCCCATGATGCGCTACGACCTGCCGACGCGGGATCTGCTGGCCTTCGACATCGAGGCCATCGTTGAGCAGCAGATTTTTGACGGGCTGGTAATTTTAGTTTCCTGCGACAAGGTTGTGCCGGGCGCGCTGCTGGCCGCTGCCCGCCTGGACCTTCCGTGTATCATCCTCCCGGGTGGATGCATGGAGGTAGGAATCTGCGAGGGGAAGAAGGTAACGCTTTCGGACTTAGACGAACTGGTTTTCGGGGCTCTCCCTCAGGGGAAGGCGGATCTACGGAAGATTGAGCATATGGAAGACGTCGTCTGCCCTTCCCCCGGGGCTTGCTCGATCATGGGCACGGCCAATACCATGCAGTGCCTGGCCGAAGCCGTTGGCATGACCCTTCCTCTCGCCGCAACCGCCCGCGCCGTATCTGCCGAAAGATTGCGCCTGGGAAAAGCTTCCGGGGAGACCATTGTGCCAATGGTCTTCAGGGGGGAAACCGCCCGGTCCATCATGGGGCCGAGAAATTTGGAAAACATGCTCAGGGTCTGTATGGCCCTGGGAGGCTCGACCAACGGGGTGTTACATATCCTGGCCCTAACTCGCGAGCTTGGGCTGGAGAAGCATATCAATATCGAGACGGTAGACGAATTCAGCCGCACCACGCCTTGCATCTCCAACGTTCAGCCTGTGGGCAAGTACTTCGTTCCGGACCTGCATGAAGACGGGGGGATCCCGGCGCTCATGGCTGAGTTAAAGCCTCTTTTAAACCTGCAAGCCCGGGGGGTGGATGGGCGGACCGCAAGAGACTGGGTAAGATTGGGGGACCCAAAACTTAAGGGAGACAGGCGTTCCATCCTTTCGCTGAAAGAACCCTTGCTTTCCCACGGGGGAATTGCGGTGCTCAAAGGGAACCTGGCCCCCATCAGCTCTTTAGCCCGCATGTTGAATAATACCATTCCAGTCCATCGCGGGCCGGCGCGGTGCTTCAACTCGCAGGAGGAGGCGGTGGCCGCCTTAAAAAAGGGGAAGGTCAAGGAAGGGGAAGTGATCGTGGTTCGCTACGCCGGGCCGCGGGGTGCCCCGGGCATGCCCGATATCTATGCCCTTCTGGCTACAGTGGTGGGGATGGGTCTTGAAGGCCGGCTGGCCGTAGTAACCGACGGGCGCTTCTCCGGCTTTGCCCGGGGGCTGGGGGTTTGCCAGGTCTCACCCGAAGCTGCGGTGGGTGGACCTTTAGCCTTGCTGCAAAATGGGGATATGGTTGCCATCAACCTGCCGGAGCGCGCACTCAATGCGGAAGTTGCCGCTGAAAAATGGAAAACACGCCGGGCAAAATGGCGCCCTCTGGAGGTAAAACACGCCCCCGGCATCCTGGGTCTCTTTGCCGTAAACGCCGAACAGGCGCACCAAGGAGCTCGGCTGGTGGCCCATCCGGCGCCATGGGAAAAGATCTAAACCTAAGTTGCCTTAGAGTTCTTGAGTCGGGGGGCCTCAAAAATTGATCCTGCTGCAAAACCCGCCCTTCTCTCGGGGTCAACCGGCAAAAGCTATACCTGCTTGCGACTGTTTCCGCGAGAGATGGACAGGGGAACAAACTAAGAGGTGGTCGGAAAGGCGCTTGAATGAATTCTCAGCAGGGTTCTTCGCCCTTTGGATCTAATAAATAACAATTGGAAATCATTCAGATTTATTTTTGGGACGAGTGGTCTGTATATTTACTACGTTCCCGAATAGTTTGGATACGAATTTTCTTGACATTTTGCCCTCTATTTTTTAGAATGCCTTCAAAAGCATCATAAAAAGATACATTAACCAAACCGCCAACCCGGATAAGGAGGGAGCCATGAGTAATGGAGCTTTTCCGATAAGCATGAGGGACATTAAATTCGTTCTGTATGAGCAATTAGGAATTGAACGGCTATGCGAGTTCGATAAATTCAAGGATTTTTCCCGGGAAACCTTCGATATGGTCCTGGAGGAAGGGGCCAAGCTGGCGGCTGAAATCATTGCCCCCCTGAATTCCATCGCCGATAAAGAAGGATGCGTCTATGAAAAAGGGAAAGTGAAAGTTCCGGAAGCCTTCCATGAAGCCTTCAAGAAATACTGCGAGGGCGGGTGGATTGCTGCTTCGGTAGATGCCGAAGCCGGAGGGCAGGGGCTGCCGAATTCCGTGGCCCTGGCGACCGCCGAGATGTTTGTGGGGGCGTGTTGTTCCTTTACCACCTATCCCGGGCTCACTCGCGGTTGCGCCAACTTGATTGAAAGTTTCGGAACACCTGAACAGAAACAGATGTACCTGGAAAAAATGTACAACGGACAGTGGACCGGGACCATGTGTCTGACCGAACCCCAGGCCGGGAGCGCAGTGGGTGACGTTAAGTCCATGGCTAAAAAAGAAGGAGATCACTATTTAATCCAGGGTACAAAAATCTTCATCACCGCCGGCGATCATGACTTAGCCGAGAACATTATTCATGCCGTGCTGGCCCGAACGGAGAATGCTCCTCCGGGAGTCAAAGGCTTAAGCCTCTTTATTGTACCCAAAGTGCGGATCAACCCCGATGGCTCCGTGGGGGAACCCAATGATGTCAATTGCGGCGGCATCGAGCACAAAATGGGGCTCAAGGGTTCATCGACCTGCACCCTGAACTTCGGAGATGACGGGAAATGCCATGGGTATATCCTCGGGCAGGAAGGCCAGGGAATTCAGCTCATGTTCCAGATGATGAATGAAGCCCGTTTGGGTGTCGGCTTGCAGGGTTTTTCTTTGGGAAACCTGGCCTACCTTTTCGCCCTGAAGTACGCCAGGGAGCGCATCCAGGGGGTGGAAGTCACGAAGATGAAAGACCCCAATGCCCCCCGGGTCCCCATCATCAAACATCCCGACGTTCGCCGGATGCTCATGACTATGAAAGCCTATGCCGAAGGCCTGCGGGCGTTGATTTACCGCAGCGCTTACTACGCGGATTTAGCCGAGGTGGCGACGGATCCGCAAGAAAAAGAATACTGCGGGAACATGATCGATCTCCTGATCCCCATCGTTAAGGCTTATTCGACGGACATTGCCTTCCGCCTGACCGAATGGGCCATCCAGGTTCACGGGGGGTATGGGTACTGCGGGGAATACCCCGTGGAACAGCTCTGCCGGGACGTGAAGATCACTTCCATTTATGAGGGGACTAACGGAATCCAGGCCATGGATTTGGTGGGCCGTAAACTATCCCTTAAAAAGGGAGCCTTGTTCATGGGGTGGATGAAGGAAGTCAACGAGTTCATCGAGAAGCATAAAACCCATCCAGTTTTTGGCACTGCCGTCGGGCAACTGGAACAGGCTAAAAATACCATGGTCAATGTATCCATGCATTTCGCCAAAGTCGCTGCCGGGGGAGACCCGCTCTACCCGATGCTGAATGCCTATCCGTACCTTGAACTTTTTGGAGAAGTGGAACTGGCCTACCTTCTCATCGACCAGGCCATCATCGCGCAAAATAAACTCCGGGCCATCTTCCAGAATGCCGGGGCGACCACGGACGAAGCCAAGGCCAAAGTCATTGACGACCAAGCCGATGCCGCTTTCTACAGCGGGAAGGTCTATACGGCCGATTTTTTCGCCTCCAACATCCTGCCCAAAGTTCAAGCCACGGCCATGACGATCCTTGGCGGAAATCGCAGCGCCCTGAACATTCCGGATGCAGCGTTTTAACTATTTTTCCTAAGAGGTTTTCCATCCGCGGGATATGAAAATTCACCTTGATCCCTTTTTCATAAAGAGGGGATGGGGGGAATTGGGGGAAAAAAGAAAAGAGGTGGTCGCCAAACGGGGCCACCTCTTTTTTTCATTTTTAACTTGCCTTGAAGTGGAATTTGTTCATTAATGGCAGGAGAAGAAATAACTGAAGGAGCTCTTCCCATGAAACTCGTGATCTTTTTATTTTTGACCACTCTATTCTGGGGGATTGCGGCCATTTTCGATAAGCTGGCCTTGGGGAAAACAGCCCCCTTTACGGGTATGCTGGTGCGGCAGTTCATCCTGACCGGCATTCTGCTCGGCGTGGGTCTGGGAACGGGGCGAATCGCCAGCATCGCATCCCTGGATGCGCGAACGGTTATCTTTTTCGCCCTGAGTGGGATCTGCGGGGGAGCGGCCGGACTTTGGACCTATTATCACGCCCTGCGCTTGGGGGGAGCATCCTTGGTTGTACCCATCACCGCGACCTATCCTTTAGTCGCGGTTTTGCTGAGTTGGATCATTCTGCAAGAAAGTCTAACCCTTCCGAGAATCATAGGAACGATGTTGATTGTGGTTGGGGTATGGCTGGTGAAATAAGGGCCCAAGGCATAAGGTGCAGGGCGCCAGGCTATTAAAGACAGGTCAGGAGCGATAGGCAAGAAAGAAAAGCAAAAGGCGAAGGGCAAGGAACGCAGGACGAGAGAAGATAAAGGTCAATCCCTATAGCCCATAATGGGAAGGGTTTTGACTGCGAATTCACTTTTCCGTCATTCCCGTGAAACCTGTCCCCGCGAAAGGGGAGAACGGGAATCCAGTTTTTTTAACTGCCAGGCGAATATCCTGGATTCCCGCCCGCGCGGGAATGACGACTTTTTACGAATTCATCAAGACGGTCAAATAAACAATGCCCCCCCGACCAACAGCATTGGATCAGGATTATGAATAGTCGAATGCCCAACTGCGTTAGGCCAGAGGGGAAAAAATATTTTCCTGCTTATAATGAGGCTACCAGCGATTGCGTCCGCTGCCGCGTCCGCCCCCAAAACCACCGCCGGGTCGGCCGCCTCCGCGAGGACTCTTTTCCTGCGCTTCGTTCACCTTGATGGTCTTGCCGTCAAGGCTCGTGCCATCCATCTTAGATATCGCCGTTTTCGCCTCCTCATCCTGAGCGAAGGTCACGAATCCAAAGCCCCGGGAACGCCCCGTATTACGATCGGTGATGACCTTGGCTTCCGTAATTTCACCATAAGATGCGAACGCCTGGCGCAGGCCGTCGTCGGTTGTGTCCCAGCTCAGTCCCCCTACAAATAGTTTTTTAGCCATACTTTTTGACTCTCCTTTTCTGCGTCGCTTGAAGCGACGACTTTTGATGGGTAGCGCCCGCCATTCAGCGTTCGCCGTGTTGAAAACCTTTCGTTAAATGCCCGAATCGCCCGGGAGGATAGGGCCGCCCTTTCCCTCATGCCATCCGGCTCCGTAGAAATTCTCAGCAATGGGGGGGAAGGCCTCACTCGTGAGTCACTTTCAACCGGTTGCATCAACCTTGCCCATTCATGATGAAACCCAATCCTCCCTTAGTGGAAGGGTGGGCTTCCTGGAATTCGTGGTAAAGGAGAAGAGGAAGTCTTTTCCCCGGAAAGACATTTCGAATTAAAGATTGGCTGGCTTAGTCTCCTCTTGCTCGACCTTCTCGGTGTCTGAGGGGGTATGCTCTCCTTTTTGAAGTCGCCGTTGCCTTCTCTCTTCCTGCTTTTTCTGGCGGGACAACTCTTTTCTTCGCTTTTCGCCTTTATAAGCTCCGGCATGTTTTGACAAAAGGCCCTCCTTTGGCTAAGAAGAATGTATATCATGAAAAGGAAAAGAACGCTACTTAAATTGTACGAGGGTATGTAATTAAATCATTCCAGATTCCGCAATTTGAATTCGCAGGTTCATTCCTATTCTTTTTTCTTTTTAACCCGGGGCTTTTTCCCCTGACCCTCCTCTTCCTTCTCTACAGTGCCGGTTCCTTTTTTGGTGTAGCGGCATTGGGGGTATCGGCTGCAGGAAATGAAAGATCCAAATCGCCCTTGCCGGTATACTAAGGGAGCGCCGCATTTTTCGCAGTCTTCCCCGGTTGTGACTGGCTTGGCCTTTTCGGCCCCGGCCTTTCCTGACGGAGAGATCTTTTTCGTATTTTTGCATTGGGGGTAATTGGAGCAGGCCAGGAATTTGCCGAAGCGGCCGGTTTTTACAACCATGGGCGCACCGCATTTGTCGCAGGTTTCCATACTCTTTTCGTCCTGGGCCACTTCGAGCTTTCCCTCTCCGTTGATCATCATCTTTTTGGTGTTTTTGCAGTTGGGGTAGTTGGAGCAGGCCAGGAATTTGCCGAAGCGGCCAGTTTTTATAATCATGGACGCGCCGCATTTTTCACAGGTTTCCCCGATCGTTTCTTCCTTGACCATCTCAACTTCTCCCGCTGCATTTCGCTGGAATTCCTTGGTGTTCTTGCATTCCGGGTAATGAGAACAGGCCAAGAATTGGCCGTGGCGTCCGAGCTTGATGACCATGGAAGCCCCGCATTTGTCGCAAATGACCCCGGTTGGTACTCCTTTGCCCTTTATATCCTGCATCTGAACCTTCGCTTTCTCCAGGTCTTTCTGGAAGGGCTCGTAAAAATCCTCCAGGGCCTGGATCCAGGGCAATTGCCCTTCTTCCACCTTGTCCAGTTTGTCTTCCATCTGGGCCGTGAACTGGACGTCGAGGATATCCGGAAAATTCTCCACCAGTAAATTGGAGACCAGGCAGCCCAATTCGGTTGGATACAGCCGGCCCTTCTCCTTGGCTACGTATTCCCTCTCCTGGATGTTGTCAAGGATGGCGGCGTAGGTGGAAGGCCGCCCGATCCCATTCTCTTCCAGCTCTTTGATCAGGGTGGCTTCGGTGTAGCGGGGCGGGGGCTGGGTGAAATGCTGTTCGGGTGTAAGACCGAGAAGCTTGAGGATTTCACCGGTTTTCAGCTCCGGCAATTTCCCTTCCGGCTCTTCCCCTGCGGAATTCTCGTCCTCGGTTTCGATATAAAGGGTCATGAATCCCGGAAAAAGGAGGATTGACCCGGTAGCCCGGAAAAGGTATTTCGCGGCCTGGATATCCAAGGAGGTCTGGTCATAAACCGCCGGGGTCATCTGACAGGCGACGAAGCGATTCCAGATGAGCTCGTAGAGAACGAGCTGGTCTTTACTGAGGAAAGGTTTTACGGCCTCGGGGTCATGGTTCATGGAAGTGGGGCGGATGGCCTCATGGGCTTCCTGGGCCGTCTTCCGGCTTTTATAAGAATTGGGTTTCTCCGGCAAAAAAGGGGAGCCAAATTTTTTCTCGATGAATTGACGCACCTCCTGGAGCGCTTCCGGGGCGATGCGCACGGAGTCCGTCCGCATGTAAGTGATCAATCCCACCGGACCTTCCTGGCCAAGTTCCACGCCTTCGTACAGCCTTTGAGCCAGGGACATGGTTTTTTTGGCGGTAAAACGCAGCTTGCGCCAGGCCTCCTGCTGGAGCTGGCTGGTGATAAACGGGGGAGGGGGGAATTTCCGGCGTTCCTTCCTTTCGATCTCCTTGACGGAAAAAGAAGCGGAAGCAAGATCCCGCAGAATTGCCTGGGCTTCCCCCTCGTTTTTGATTTCAACCTTTTTAGAATGAATCCGCGCCAGAACCGCCTTGAAGGAGGGGGGAACGCTTCCTTCCAGAAGGGCCTGGATGGACCAATACTCCTGGGAAATGAAGGCTTGAATCTCCTTCTCCCGTTCGCAAAGCAGGCGCACGGTCACGGACTGGACTCTCCCGGCGCTCAGGCCCCGCCGGACCTTATCCCAGAGCAGGGGACTGATCAGATACCCAACCAGGCGGTCGAGAATACGCCGGGCTTGCTGGGCTTCGAACTTATTCCTGTTCAGCCGTTCGGGCTTAAGGATGGCCTCCCGCACGCTCCGGGTGGTGATTTCGTTGAAGAGGACGCGATGGATCACATCTTTCGGCCGGTTCAGTTCCTCGGCGATATGCCAGGCAATGGCCTCTCCTTCCCGGTCCGGGTCGGTCGCTAAATAGATGGACTTTGCCGTCTCGGCCGCCTTTTTGATTTCTTTTAAGATCTTGATCTTGCCTTTGATGACCTGGTACTCAGGGGTAAATTCATTCTCGATCTCGACCCCCAACCGGCTTTCGGGCAGGTCTTTGACGTGCCCTACCGAGGCCTTGATGATGAAATCATCTTTCAGGTAATTGGCAATCGTCCGGGCCTTGGCCGGCGATTCGACGATCAGTAACGATTTGGACATCCAATCTCCTTAAAATTATTTTGGCCACAGAGGGCACCGAGAACACAGAAATAAATATACAATGTAATGAGGCTCTTGCAAAAGTATTTTTTTGTGGTTCGACAAGCTCACCACGAACGG